>NZ_JAFLCJ010000040.1:0-36871 GCF_017302695.1 Leptolyngbya sp. UWPOB_LEPTO1
CGACCATGCTTAACGACATCCACACTCTGGCAATCGGGACATTGAACAGGTTCTAGGACCATCTCGACTCAGCCCTCTAACACATCGTTTTCATTCTGCCATATATCCACATATCTAGAACACTACCGATTCGAGAACCTGCGATCGTCGCCTAGCCAGGAGCGCTAAAATCGTGAAGCGAATCATCACGGTATCAGATAGTTCTAAGTAGTTGCGCGACCATTCTGTTATCTCCCGTCTCTGAAGCATGATTCATGCGTACCGCATGGCGTACCACTACTTCATCAATCTGGTTAATCAATCTGTAGCGTTGGGAACGGAGGCTCTGTGCGCGTGTCTTGCTGCGAGTTCTCCTGAGAAGTTTTGTGTCTGATTTACTGCTATTGACGTGCCTTAGCAAGTGACGACTTTGTTGGTGCGTTTTCCAGCTAAGGAGGGAATGTGCCGTTTGAGCTTTCACTAATTGACTTAGTATCGCCCTACGTCCTTCAAGGAGATACGTTTGGTCAGTGGCACGCGCTGTTATCCATCCTGCGCGTTGCAGAACATGAGATCGCGATCGATGAAAACGGAATCACGATTCGCGGCGTAGTCGATTTTGAAGGAAATTTGGCGCTAGATCCGACCAATATGTCGATCGTGGGGTCAAATGTAGAGAATCACCCGCAAACCGATGCATCCCGTCGCGATCCTTGGATTGATATTCGCGATGCAAAACTCGACTTTCAATTACTGGTTCCAAGAGTTGCCGCGCAAAAAGTCTCGACTGCGGTGGCAGCGATCGGAGCGGGGGGAAGCTTTGCCAATGCGGCTGCGGTGATCAATGCCTATGACACGAACCCAAACGATGCACCACCCTCGGACTATCCGACCACTGGATTTACGCTCGATCTGTTGCTGACAACCGTGGTGTTACGTCCGCCGTTTTTGCGGGGAGCGAAACGGGAAACCAACGGGCAATTAGTACCCGATCCACAACACGAACAGGTTTCGTTTACGCTCCCTCGGCTGAAATTTCGCTTACAGCAGGGATCTTTGAACAATGATCCGATCGTTGCAGGATTGTTATCCGCAGGCGCAACGGGGCTAGACGATCCGGGCGCCCTTGGGGTTGCTGAATTGATCAAAATGGAGCCACCCTATGCGTTTATTGGATCTTCGCAGGTGTTGGGTGATGACAGGCAGTGGCATCACTTCATGACGGCGAATTATTGGCGAACCCGTTAGCAGCAAGCCCGTTGCATCGGTAGATCTGAGGGACAGCCATATCTATCTTTGATTCAGCCTCAGATCTACTGTCTCACTGCTATTTTTACTAAAACAGGAAGTATCACCTCGGGAAGTGCGCCCTGCTTGAGATGGTTTTCTAGACTAAATAGCTCAGCAACAGTCTGGGTTAGAAATTGAATTGAAATTTCCGAAACTTCTTGTCGCAGATAGTAGAGCCGCTTAGGGTTGCTAATACCGCAACAGTCAGCCAGTTCCGTATCTCTCAGAGGTGTTGCACTTGCTAAGGCACTTTTAACCCAGAGCCAAGTGCGAAACTGAGTGATTAAAGTTGCGAGAATCAGTAATGGTGCTTCCGATCTCAATAGCAATTGAGTGACTAAATTCACGACTTTCTGTGTGTTTCCAGTTCTAATACTTTCAGCAAGTTGTAACGCGCTACTTTGCGTATTAGGAACCAAGCATTTAGCATTGGCTAATGTTAAAGCCTTTCCATCCGCATAAATCGACAATTTTGCAACTTCAGTATCGATCTGGGCACGATCATTTCCAATCGCTGTTGCCAAGTAAGAAATGACAGATTGTGAAAGACGTAGATTCTGCTGTTTGGCTTGAAGCGCGATCGCACCTTCAATCAAATCTGTCCGCCACGGTGGAATGGTGTCAAATTCTTGTAGCTTGCCTAACTTCAGCAACAGTTTCACGATCTTCAACCGTTTATCAATGCTATGTCCCGTAAACACCAAAATTGTTTGAGCAGGGAGAGCAAGATCTTGCAGAAGTTCAAAATGCCGCTCTGTAAACTGCTGAAACTGACAGTTCTCAACGAATACAAGTCGTCGATCATCAAATACAGGAACAGTCCGAGCGGTTGCGATCGCATCACTCAATTGTTCAGCAGGATAGGTATGAACATTGAATGCCAGCCAATCAGCATTCAGTCGCGCTTTCAATTTCGTAATCTGCTGCTGAATCTGGTACTGATCTTGACCAATGAGCAAAAATAATGGCATTGCAAGTGTCTCCGCGTAAAGAAACGTTCTCAACCCCTACCAAAATCAGAAGTTGAGAACGGGTGATGGAAATTCTCGCCAAGGTTCAAACAGCGGTAGCCGTGACTCGAAACATCACAGTTACGGCTTGCTTTGTTCTGGCACTCCGCTGAATCATTTGAGCGATCTTAAATTGATTCGCTTCAAACTTATTAAGCGCATTTGCATCGACGATTAGCACTGCACAACAACCATCAAAGCTCTGCAATTGCGCTTTTCGCAGGAGAGGTTTAGCATTATCCGGTGCATTCTCAATCACCGTCTGCCAGATTTTAGCGACTGAACTCTGTCTATTCCCGCTCTGCTGAGGGTGCTTGGATAGTGACGGAATCGCTGCTGATTCGTTTGGAATCAAGTTCAGCAAACAGACTTCTAACCAGATTTGAGCATTCGGACTGACTCGAAGTTGCCCTTCGCTGGTCTGAAGTTGTGCCAGTGCTGCTCGAATTTGGGCATGGCTCCAACGTTGTGCAACAGCATCGAGATGTTTTCTGCTGATTGAATTGGTGAGCAAGGTCGATTGCTGAACATCTGCCTGCACGATCAATAAGTCCCGATAAACCTGAAGTAAACTGTTGAGAATCAGCCTGGGTGATTTGCCGCTATCGATCAAGTGACGAGCCGTTTGTAGTAATGCGAAAGTGTCCTGTTGTGCGATTGCATCGATCATCTGCAATAAATCTGCTTCAATCAAGCCACCTGCCATTTCAACAATTTGACTGGCGGTGACTTCATCGTCCAGTAATCGAGCTTGGGAAAGTAATTGAAGCGCGTCACGTAATCCACCTTCGCAGAATCGCGCGATCTCAACTAAGGCTTCATCTTGAACCCGGATCGCTTCTTGGTCAGCAATCGATCGCAGATGTTTGACGATCGTTTTCACCGACAGCGCCCGAAATTCAAACCGTTGACATCGACTTGTGATTGTCGGTAAAACCTTATGGGCTTCAGTGGTACACAAAACGAAGACAACATGATTTGGTGGCTCCTCAATGCACTTGAGTAAAGCGTTTTGTGCCTGAGAAGTGAGCATCTGAGCCTCATCCAACAAAATAACTCGGTATCTTCCCAAAACAGGTGCGAGATTCACTCGTTGCGTCAGTTCTCGTGCATCATCTACGCCGTTATGAGAAGCTGCATCAATTTCAGTCACATCTAGACTATTGCTGACTTCGATCGCGCGACAAGATTGACATTCGCCACAAGGAGTCAGGGTTGGACGATCGTCGCTCAAACAATTGAGAGATTTGGCAAAGATGCGGGCAGTGCTGGTTTTGCCTGTGCCTCTGGGTCCGGTGAACAAGTAAGCAGGGGCAATGCGTTGGAGTACGATCGCGTTTCGCAGTGTTCGTTGAGTGTAAACTTGTCCGACCAAATCATCGAGTGTTTGGGGGCGATAAGCTAAATGCAATGCAGTATTCTTCATCGTTCTAAATTCTGTAGAAATTGATTATGAGGCATTGGATTGAACGTCGCCCACTTCATCAAGGTTGCACATGGGCATGAGAAAGTAAGTTGCAGTCATGTCGAGTTCAGGAATCTCAAAATCTCCTGTGGATTCGACTTTCGCAGGCGTATGGGGTTTACTCATCACCAGCTTGAGTGCAGAACTACTCATCGCTTTGAGAATATTCATCAGATATTGCAGGTTGAACCGAATCTCGAACCCTTCTAGTTCTTCTGGGACTTCAGTATCCATAATCTGTTTGCCTTTGCCATACTCTCGCTCGATCAGCAACTCAATTTTCTGTGCTTCATGGTTGAAAGTGAACTTCACACCTTTCGCTTTCTTGTCGGTCAGTGCGGAAAGCCGCTCTAGTCGGGTCATGAGAGCGTAACGGTTAATTGTGATCGTGGTATCGAACTCGTATCGATCGAGCAATGCTAAACAATCTGGATAGACTTCTTCAAGACACTGACAAACAATTTGCTTTGAGATCCCAGATGCTGCGATAGTGAACTGTACTCGCTTTGCAGCATTTTCTTCTACACGATCGACTGTAACTTGAAGTTGGGTTTCAGCCTCAACTTTATCCACCGTTCTAGCTAACTCTTTGATCGCTCGACCGGGAACTACCAGGGAACTGATCAACTCCGATCTCTGTTTCCGCTTGCGTCTACCGATCCCGTCCGTTTCCAGATTCACAAACGCAACTTGATGTCCATCGGTTGCCGTACAACAGAGCGTCCCTGCATTCAATTGCCATTCAATGCCAGTCAGAATACGTTTCGATTCATCAGTGCTAACGGCAAACAGAACGCCTTTCAATCCAACTTGTACCACTTTCGCAGGAAGAGAAACAGGTGAACTCTGAACGTGAAGAATCTCTGGAAATTCTTCTGCGCTCATACCGCGAATTTCGGTTGTACCGCCTTGCCGATCCTGAAGCGTTGCTGTGAGCTTGTTTCCAGATTCCATCGATTCCAGTGTTAAATATCCAACCGGACATTTGCTCACCACGGCACTCAGGACTTCTGCGGGAAGTGCGATCGCCCCCGCGTGTTCTACTGTTGCTTCAATTCTGGCAGAGAGATTGATCGCCATATCTGAGGTTGTCAGCGTTAATTGCTGCGTCTCCTGCTCGGCAACAACTAAGACATTTGCCAGCACTGGATGAAGTGGCTTACTGGGCACGACAGCTTTGACAAACGCGAGTGCTTCACTTAAGCTAATTTGCCCAACGGTCAGCTTCATCCCGATTTGTGGTGGTTGTGCTCGACGAGTGGAGCGTTTCCGCTTCGATTTAGACTGCGCGCCAGCGATCTCATTGATCGGTGTTTGTGTCGTCATATTGAAAAACTGATTACAAAAGTCTTGCATTCGTGGCGGTAGCCTCACGACTTTGTGACCAAAACTCTTCGTTTTGCTCGACTTGCTCCTACGTAAAACAGCCGATTGTATTCCCGAATGCCAGCCTTTGTGCCATCTAATCGCTTTTGCAAATCGACTCCATCAAGTCCCACTTCCTCAAAGGTGCTACCTTGGGCATTGTGAACGGTGAGTGCAAAGCAGGGGCGAATCTGAGCAAAGATTTCGAGATGACGATAGTATTTGCGCCACAAATAAGGATTTTGTTTGGCGTTTTGCAGCGATCTCTCTACCTCATGCTCAAACCGAGCTTGCTCGTCTTCGTGTAGCACATAGATTTGTCGCTGACTGTCATACCCTTCAGGTAGCACCGTCAAACACCAAGCGCGGTATCCCTCATGCGATCTCTCCTCGATTTTAGTAATTGTGAATTCGATCGAGGTGGGTAGAGCGATCGTTTTTCCATTGGGTGCGATCGCACTTGCCAAAGTAATCATTCGCTCATTCGGGACAAAGCGAGGGGCATCTTTTCCGTACAAGTGTTGACGCAGAATCGCGTTGTAATGATCGACCCGCCGATTTGTCCAACACAAAATTCGGAATTGATTGGGATTCACCTCGAAGTGTCGAACTCGCTTGCAAGCATAGTTCAGCAGAGCGGTCGGACGAACCAGCACCATTCCGTTTTCTCGAACCTGAGTACTCTGCTGGACAGGGTGAAACGGGGTTTGCTGTTTAATCGCAGAACGACATTGCTTGAGAACTGTGATTAAGGGATTGTCAGCGCCTTGACGAACGACCTGAGTCAAAGTCATTCGATTGGGAATGCTAAAACTCGGCGATCGCCCTTCATTAACAGGATTCAATTGAGCCGGATCGCCCATCAAGAGAATTTTCGTTTGCATCCAGGTTTGTTCGATCGCTTGTTGAATCCAATGCCATAGTCCTTGATTAATCATCGAGCATTCATCAATCACGGCTAAATCAAAGCGTTCGAGGTGAGAAGGACTGGTGCGCTCTAGCTGCTTGTCGCCCCGATTGACCACACTCAGTCCCAAGAGTTGATGAATGGTCATGCATTCGATTCGCAAGGTTTGTTCAGATGCCATGCGCTTGAGAACGCTTGTTGCCTTGTTTGTGGGTGCGGTCAGGACAACCTTTTGCTGGTGATTAACGATCAGTTCTTGGATGAGTTGGACGATCGTGGTACTTTTTCCGGTTCCTGGATAGCCTGCTAGTAGAAAGAGTTTTTGGTCAGGGTTTACCAAAAATGCTTGGATTGCTTGAACGGCTTGCTGTTGCTGCTCAGTTAGCGCGATCGCAGTATCTAGAGCCAAGGGTTTGCCTCAATTCATCAAGTCGATTGAGGCGGTAGCGATTTTTGCTCAGGCTAATCGTCGTCTAAATCCAGCATTTCTGGATCAATAAAATCCAGCACGTTCACATCGATCCTACGTGGTTTGGGCTGATTTTTGACGATAATTTGGTACTTGCGAGCATCAGGCGTTGGAATCGGTTTGGGGGCGGGTGGAGTAGTTTTCGCTTGTTTGGGAGCAGGTGGATTGGGAGTGTTCTGTTTAGCAAGTTGGAGGATAAGGCGACGAACTGCGATCGCGGCATCGCCAGTCACAACGATTAGCCACTGAACTTGCGCCCAATCTTGCACTTGAGCAGATTCTGTGACTTGAGTTAATACCACCTTGCCTTGCTTTACTTTAGGAATATAGGCAGTTGCTCCTTGAATAGGCTGATGAAACCAGAGTTCAACAGAAGGCACCCGATCAGCAGGGTCAAAGTGAGCCGAATGCCCGCCACTTCGCTTGAGTATAATTTGACAGTTATGGATTGGTATCACTCTGTGGTCTACTAAGCGTGATTGTCCTGGAATTAGCCATCTTGCTGTTGATGTGTTAGATGATGTAGACATTGATGAAATTGTGGTGGAGTCACACTCAATGCAGCAATTCTCATTTTGAAGCTTTTGTACTAGAAATTCAGGCTTTGAGTCTGGATCGCTAACGAAGGAATGGGGGTTTCAGATGCCCAAATCCTTCAAACAAGCGGATTTGCATGAGAATCGTTCTCATAATGAGAATTGCTGCACTCAATGGGCTTTATCCTAACATTGAAGCATTAAGTGCTAGTTGAGTTATACCAATTTTGTTACCCATAATCTTCTTTTAGCTTATTTCAGACCATTGCTCTAGCTCCTCCTTCATCGCATTGCTGCTTGAATAGCCTCTGTATAAACAGTCCAAACTTCACTTAAATCCTGATTTAAGAGTTGTCCATATTCCTTCAATTTTTCCAGACCTATCTCTCTAGGCTCAGGCACTCTACCCAGTGCTTCTTCTAACTGAATGTAGCGCAAGCTTAAGTTTGCCATCTCTCCTTTGAGGCGCAGGAGCTGATATGAATTGTTTCTGCTCTCCTCAGACATCGGTTGAGGAAGATGTGGAGGAATAGCTTCGTAAACCGCTCTAGCAAAGTCACCTTTATTGGAAGGTAGCCGTTTGAAGTACTGCGGCTGAACTGGGGCTTTTTCTTGGATAGCTCCATACAATCCACTGACATTTCCTCCAAACCAATGGTTTGTCACAACTACGGCTGATTTTGCGAACTGTTTGAGCGTCGGTGGTTTTCCACCACGTTCGTGAAGTAGCAGATGATAAACCCGCCCCGCTTCTGTAATTTCAGATTCCCATCGGGTGCGTAGGTAGCGATCGAAAAATTGTGCCGTCCAGTTCCGCCGATAGTAAGTAATGATATCTCGTAGCTCTTTAAATCCAGATCTGCGGCTGCCAAGACCCGTGCGAACTGTAAAAGGCAAGTCACCCGTTGAGATCGATGATAGCTCTTCAGATTGGTAAATAGGCTCAGATGGTCCCAGTTGTGTTTCTGCTTGGATCAATTCATCAAAGAGTTTTAGATCGATTGGAGTAAGCAACGTTTCCAGAACCGCAATTTCTCGACGGTAGTAATGTGCTAGTCCTGCCATATCTGTGCGAGAGTAAGGTCCTTCGCATAGGAACCAAGCAGTTAAGGCACAACCATGCCAGAACTTGAGAGCAGGTCCTAAAGTTTCTGCCATCAGTTCATGGGGAAATAACATACTCACAATTCTGTCGGGAAATTTCGCTAGCATTTCAGTTCCCCATAGGCGCTCAATTTCGCTCAGTAGGTCTTTGGGAAGAAGCGTTTGATAAAGCTGTGGTTGATAGGGCGATTGCACTACATCATCAAAGTAGAATACGCCATAATCTTCAACTAGTCCCCAAAGCGGCTGCATTCCAACGGTTTGGAGAGCATGGATGTTGTCGAAGACCGACCAATATTGTTTTAGAACATTCACTCGTTGTTCTACAGGAGATTGTCCAGTTGATTGTTGCCAATAAGCTGCGGCGATACGCTCAATTTCTTCAACTGGAATTCCTTGAAGCTCCGCAATCTCAGTTGCACGATTAGCACCCCCAATAAATGGTCGAACTTCAGGCAACGCTGTTACAATTTGTTCTTCTGGATGCGGGTTTTCGCCTAGGTAGTTTAAAAATGCCAGCCAGTCACCGCTAAAGAATGCTGCCAGTGTCGGAGCTAAAGCTTTGGTTACAGCCTGTTTGCGCTTCACCCGTGCATCTCGTTTGGCTTTTTTATAGTAGCCTTTGATTAACTCTTGCACCCGAAATGCTCGATAAAAACTAGCCATCTGGTATTGAGCTTGCTGTTCCAGGGCTTGGAGTAATTTTCGCTTTGCTTCAAGCTGCTCTGTCGCTCGTAATTTATGCCATCCTCTCCCCCAGCGCAGAACAGCTAATTCATCGATTACATGAAAACCAAGCGATTGATAAAAGTTATCGATCTCATCCCATCGGTTGAGCATTTCTTCTTGCTCTAAAGTTCCAGAGAGATTGCCGCGAAGTTCAAAAGGTGAAAACAGCGCACTGAACAGGGGGTCTAAAATCGCCCAAACAAAAACGGCATCTGCGGAACTTTTAAGCAACACTTTGCCTCGTTCTTCTAGCACAATCCCTGTTGCAAAGCGATCGTATTCGCGAAATGCCCACGGTAAAGCAAGTATTCCAACACGAAGGTTTGCGCTTTCTGGCAAAAACCAAGCTCCCCGTGACTGTTGATTCTCCAAGCCGAATGTAGCGTTCAGGAAACTTCGCTGCTCATCACTAAGACCATGAATACTGACTGTATTGACCTTCAGCTCATCCTGGACGATTGTTGCGATTCGTTCTCCTCGCAAGCTTCTGATGAAGAGATTGCCAATGATTTCGTCTAATTGGCGAAACGATCCCTTTGGGGCTGCTTCAGCTTCCATCGCTAATAGTTCAGCGATCAACTCGATTTGATTTGCTCTTCGCCCAAATGTGTCAAGACTAGGATTCATGCAATAACCTCATAATTTGCTTAAACTGCTCAAATGAGACGGGATTTGGGTTGGCTTGAGCATAAGTGGCATAGCGTTGGGCAAGAGCTTCTTCTTGGCGTTCTGCTTTTCGTTGTCCAATTCGTTCTTCGTCATGCACGATTCGGCGATCAACTTCCCCTTGTTCAAAGAGGACGAATGTGTCAGGACGAGCCGCAACATCATTTCCACGAGTTCCTGAGAATTCCTCCTCAGACGAACGCAGTTGCCAGTCAGTAGGCAATTCACGCACAGTTAGCGGGTCCATGTCGTTTTCCTGATAGATAGTTTCGATGTGACTATCTAGCTCAAACTCAGCATGGTAGATGATGTCGAGGAACTGTTGCTCTGGATCAACCCGTCCAAGCAATGCTGGATGTTGTAAGACGCGAATGCCTCGCCCTATGAATTGATAAAATTCGCTAAAACTACCATAAGGGCGCATTGGTACAACGATTGTGATCGGTGGAAAATCGTAACCTTGACCTAGCATCTTCAGCTGAACAATCCCCTGTAGATCGCCAGAGTCTTGCTCAAATCGATCTCGAATGGATCGAAGACGCGATTCGGTCATGGAGTAATGCAAATAATCGCAAGCAATTCCGTAATCGTTGGCAATTTTAGCAATTTGTTCAGCGTGACGTTCGCCCAGGGCTGAAAACAAAACTCTTGGTTTAACGGGGTACAGTAGAGCACTTTGCTCATCTAAAGCAGCCCGAACAATTCGCATCAGTTGACGAATTGAAGCATCAGATTTAGCAGTAATTCGGGCTAGCTTACGCTCATCTTTCACCAATTCCAGCAATGCCTCTCGTCCCGTAATCTCTTCACGGCTCCCATTCGACCAAAGCATCTCATAAGTTGTTTGCTCAACTTCAGGCGCAAATCGCCGAACTCGTAAATTTTTGGCGTGTCCATCCGCGATCGAATCAATCAAGCGATAGCGGTAGACAACATCAGCATCAATTGGCTTGCCGTCTAACCGCTGAAAGCAAGCAGACATCAGCAGAGAACGAGCGTTGGGAAAATGTTGAAATGCTCGCTGATAGGATTCTGAAGCGGCAATATGAGCTTCATCAACCACAATGAAATCAATATCGCTAGACTCCAGCTTAAACAACAAATCATCTTCATCTTCACCATTGCCTAGTGAGTGGAAGTTCGTGATAATGACATCTGCTTTTAGCAAATCCTCACTCTGAATCAGTCTGATTGGACCATCTTCTCGATCAAGTGTCAAAACATGGGGAGGCTTGCAACCTGGTATGAGCGGACCGCCTCGTAAACCATACAAAACGTTGCCCAACGCTTGGTGATCGAACGCTTTATCGAATGTGCCTCGAATAACGCTGCCTGGAGTGATGACCATTGCCCTACATTGGGCGAATGCTAAACAAGTCGCAACGCCAAGTGCAGTTTTCCCTGCACCAACTGACATGACGCAAGCAGCTCGACGATTTCCATCTCTGAAGTATTCATCTAAGGCAGCTAACGCTTCATTCTGGCAATCGCGCAGTGTCTTGAGGTTCAGCTTGTTCCGAATGGAATCAAAATATGAGTTATTTCTTTCAGAAGGCGAACTTGGCAAGGGGGAAACACTGAAAAGTGGGTTCGGTTCCATATCGGGTTGTTCAATCACAGGATTTTCAATCAAAAAAGTTGTTAGCAGGGGATCGCGACGCAAGATGGATTGAAGTTGAGCGACACATCGAGCTGTATCTAGTCGAATAGAATCGTAGGAAAACCGAATGACTAGCCAACCTGCCGCATGAAGGTCATTTTGGCGGAGGCGATCATAGCTAAACGCATTGCGATCGACATGGAAAGCGAAGCCATCAAGTTCGATCGCAATATTCAACGCTCGCCCTCGGATCGCGTAATCTACTCGATAGGTGCGACCGAGAACAGTCACGCTTTGCTGTGGAATCACCCATTCTTGAATAGAGTCGTTGACAGCAGGTGTGAGAACCCACCGGAGAAAGGCGTACTCCAAGAAAGAATCTGATGTCAGTGCTTGATCAAGAGACACGGTTAGGCTTCAGCCTCTAATTCCAACTGGGCAATTCGAGGCTGAAGGTTTTCTAGGTGATATTTGCCTTGCTGAAAATGTTCTGCTCGTTGCGCGACTGCCAAGGCTTCGTAAAGGTTTCCTTCGCGCTCATATAATCGAACCAACTGCCCAAATGCAAGAATTGAGATCGAGTGGGTTGTGTCTTCTCTTTCCCAAAATGCGATCGTAGGCTGTGCCTCGACCAGATGAATATCTAGCCAGCACAGGCGCTCAACCTCAGAAAGTATCCACGGCTCTTCTCGGCGTTGTTTCCAAAGGGTTTGGTGGCAATTTTGGATGGCAAAATGATAATCGCTCAAGATACCTGGGAGTTCTAGTGTCTCGTGAAGTTGTCTGAGAGCCGTTTGTCCTTTAGTTTCATTAGGTTGGGGCTGAGTTTGCCAGCGATGTGCAGGTGAAGCTGAGGTGCTGCCCTCCGGAGTCGTCCACATGATGGAATCGTGTTGTTTGCCGTCGAAGTTAAACGTACTAATTTCGGGAACCGACTTGTGTTCTGGCAACCGCGATCGAATGACATCAGGACTGCCTTGATACTGAACACCTGGAACCTCTGCTAGTCGTCGATACCATTTCGTCATGTTGCTTTTCCTAAATAGACCAGGGTAATCGCAACCAAGAGCTTGAGCGTTAATCGGCTACCAGATCCACTCTATGTACTGCTGATTTTACTTAGATAGTATCAGGATAGAATTCAGCCGCTTTCTTGTTTTAATCTTTACCAAGCATCCTGGCAGACTAATAAATTATGCCTTGTGTTGAAGAATTGTGGTAATTGCTTCAAGTTATTTTTATCACTTCCCCTAGAGCCAAAATTGTCGATCGCCCTCCAGTAAACTGCTAGGGTAAATTCCTTGAAGCCGCAGCCCAGCAACCCGATCCGCACCATATATTGGCATCGGTAAGCGAGGTGCTTTCAATGCCCCATGATGTAGTAGGGTGAGTTTCAGCGTCGTTTCAATGACTTGCTCGATGGGTATAGTGTGTCCCGCTTCATGTATGGTCAAACGTAAAGGACGAGCTAGTCCAACTCGTTCAGAAACTTGCGTTGTTACTAACACAGCCTCACGCGAGGATAACCTTAGAGCTAACCCCTGTACTGGAGGAATTAGCGTTCTCTGCTTGAAACCGTAAAGCCTTGGAATACCTGATTTTCGACACTCGACCAAAATGAACTTAGCGTGGATTGCTTGCGCTCTTTCTAATAAATGTGGGATCTCTTGACCGCAGAATCGCCCATCGCGATAGATTAAAACTGTCTTTCCTTCCAGAGTCGCTGGTAGAAGTCGCTCCAATAGCCGCTGCGGAATTTCTTCTCCCTCTAGCAGCGCGTCCTCTAAAACATAGCGAATAAATTCTCCTTGCTTACCGTAAAGTCGAATGCTGGCACAGGCGTTTAGAGTTCCAGCAAGTTTGGCTTTTGGCGATCGCGAGATGTCTAAACCAATAAAATAGTCCGCTATTTCTAATGGCTCTGCCAAGATAAACGGCAGATTTCCTAATTTCGCCAATAGCCCTGGAATAACTTGATTAAGGATCTGACCGTGTTCAACCTGGGTTAGCGTGTCGTCGTAAATGACTTGGCTTGCAATATTTCGGCGCAGCAGCAGTGAGTAAACAAGATGGTAAAAGCTACCGCCGTCGTTATCGTCTGCTGTGAGATCGCTGTGCGGCAAAAAGGTCAATACAATATCAACCGGAACTGTAATGAGCTTATTCACAGCCTTTTCTAGTACGGCTCTCGCCTCAGCAGCACTGAGATCAGTCACTGAAACAGCTTTACGATCGATGATTTCGCTTTCAAATCCATAGCGCCTCAGCCGTTGCTGAACAGATTCTAAGAAAGCATTGACGCTACCATCACACAACTTCAACGCAGCAATCCGAATAAGACCTGGCTTGAAATTTGCATGACGTTGATAAACACCTCCAGTCGATAACCCATTTAGAATACGCCCACGAACACCTGTTACTCCTTGACCGAATAGGAGCGGGGTTTGATCGACGGAAACTGTTGGCAGCCGAAAGAGTTCAGGATGTTCCAGACTGTTCAAGCTTCGTTGAATTTCAAAGCCATAGGGAAGCAGTGCCTTCAGTGCTTGCGCTTTAACGGTTGCGAGTAGCTGTTGCCGCTCTGCATGGGGAATTTTTGTAAAGCGCAAAAACTGTCCATAGTCAAAGCCAAACCTTCCTGCTGTTTCAACTGTGATGGAAGGGCGCAGTGCAGCAAGTGGGTAGTGAAAGAGTTTCTTTCCTTTGCCAAATTGGATTGCGACCACAAACTGATCATCGGGTGCAGTCTGAATTGCACGGCGTGTTGCTTCACCTTCTACAAGTTTAAGAAGACGATCGCGATGTTCTCGAAGTTTTCCGACAAGTCTAATAACTCTGCCACTGCTGCCTAAATCAAGATCTTGAACAGGCAAATCGAGCAAAAGATTTTCTGGACTTCCCTGACCAGCATGACTAGCGTAAAAATCTGCCAAATTTCCTGCAAATGTAATTTCCGTTTGAATAGCTAATGTCAATGCGGGGCGAACTACGCTTTGAAGTTCGATTGTTTCTGCCCAAAATTTAACTTTGCGATTTACAGCTAATCCAGCGATCGACGTAACCAAAACAGGTTTAAAGGGGCGCATGATCCTCAAAATTTGAAACGCCAGCTTAGATAAAACTGTCTGTGACATGATCGCATCACTCTTTTTCTGAATCCGAAGCTGCTGATCCCATAAATCGGGAATTTCTTGCTGAGTGACTGAAAGCGCGGTCTGTAATTGCGGCAGAGGAGACCGATGCGTCGAGACAAGTGCCCATAGTTGATTCTCATGCCAAACAACCATCGTTTGTTCTAATTTTCGTGAAAGATGAAAACTTAGGCGATTGCCAGCTTCTTGGTCAATTTCAGGAATCACCTCATAGATGAAGAGGTTGGGTCGCGCGATCAATAGTGGAAATACTTCACTGAGAAAAACAACTTCCTGAGAAGAGGCAGGGGTAACAGTAGTCATGCAGAGATCTCCTGAACAGAAAATTGGCAAATCGAGTTGAACTGGCAGCGTTGACATCGAAACCCGAAAGTTGGCGGAAAGATACGATCGAACTCCGCAGGATTCTTGCGATACAGTTTCTTCTCTACGTCATGCTGTTGAGCTAACCGCGCCAGTTCAATGCGAACAGCATTAAGCTGGCTGGCGGTTGCTGTAACAGGTTCTGACCATTTGCAAAGTTCAAGATTATAAAAAGAAGCGATCGCTCTCTGACGGGGAAACAAATAACTAGCAGCTAGGAGATAAACAAAGGCTTGCCGCTCATCAAAATCGGAATGACCTGTCTTGAGATCCAAAATATGGAGTGTGCCATCTGGTTCAAGCAGAATGCAGTCGATCGCAGCAAACAGATGAAATGCTGTGTTTTCGCAGTAGAGCTTAATTGGTTCTGGGAATCCCTCATCCCCTCGACTCAAGCTAAAAATTTGTTTGCCACAAAGAACAGGATTCTCATAATACTGGGTCAAAATCCGCATCAAGCGTTCTCGCACCTGCTCTGATTCTTGGTTGAGCTTCAAGATTTCAGAAACCTGGGTAACTCCGTCCGCATTCTTGAGGCGGCAAGGGTCTGCATGAAATTCATAAATTCCCTGTTGAGCCAATAAGCCAATCCTTTGAGGAACGCTATCTTCAGCCAAAATCGCAGCCACATCAGGTTCTCGCTTCCGAACTTTGGTGTAGCCCCGCTTCATGTCGCAGTGCCAATGTTCCTGTCCGATCGCTGGTGCGAATAGTGACCACAGGTTGTAGCTTGCGAAGGGTAGCCAGATTTTTCCCATTTTCAAAATCTCCTCACATGGTTGATTACCAAGGCTTCGCCCGAATATAGTCTTCAAGGCTGAACCCGAATTGGGGACGTTTTTAGAAAACGCATATTTGACACAACAAAATCGTTGTGTTAAAAATATAGCATGGGAACACAAGGATATTGTTGTGTCATGATTCCACCTTTTAATCAGAATGGTTTGCTACCACCCGGAATACACCCCGCAGAGTCATGGCAAGAATTTGCTGAGCGATTTGGGCACAATTCGCACCGACAGAAACTTCTTTCAGGGATGAAATCTGCCTTGGACAATTTACGAAGAGCTTACTGCCAAGTCGTCTATGTAGACGGTAGTTTTGTGACAACCAAGGAATACCCTACTGACTTTGATATTTGCTGGGACATGACGAATGTGGATCTTACTCTGCTTGATCCGTTGTTACTGAAATTCGATAACGGTCGGATTGCTCAGAAGGTGAAGTATCTGGGCGAGCTTTTTCCGGCGCAGACAGCTGAAGGAGTGAGCGGAAGAACGTTTCTAGAGTTTTTTCAGATTGATAAGGTCACAGGGAACCCCAAAGGCATTGTTGCCCTGAAATTGTGGGAGATATGGTCATGATTAAAAATGAGCGGCAATACCGTATTACCAAGGCTCAAATTGAAAAATTCTCAGATGCTCTTGCTCAACTATCGACTTCAGTTCAATCGGAACCGTCTGTTCATCCTCTGCTCAAAAAAGCAGAACGAGAGGCGATGGAGTCGCAAATAGCTGAACTACGTGCCCAACTCGAAGAATATGAGGCACTGAAAAGTGGGCAACATGCAGTACTGGAATTGGATTCGCTAGAAGCTCTGCCACGTGCCCTAATCAAGGCTCGGATTGCTGCGGGTTTGACTCAAAAAGATTTGGCGGAACGCTTGGGATTGAAAGAGCAGCAGATTCAGCGTTATGAGGAAACAGAGTATGCCTCTGCCAATTTTGCACGATTAGTAGAGGTCAGTCGTGCGATCGGGATTCAAGTGCGCGAGGAAATCTTGCTGCCCAGAATTTCGCCTGCTGACTTATTGAATCGTTTGAGTCAAGCTGGAATCGATCGCGATCTTATTTTCAGCCGTTTCTTCCCACCTTTAAGCTCTAGTCAATCAGAAGAAGCCGAGGAGACTTCGGCTAATCGTCTAGTACTTCGTGCTGCGATCTCGCTCAAGCGAGTGTTTGGATGGTCACTAGCTGATTTATTTAGTTCCAGACCACTTCAACTTGATTTAACTCCCCTCGGAGCCGTTCACTTCAAAGTCACAGCAAAAGCAAATCAACAACGATTAAATGCTTACACGGTCTATGCTCACTTCTTAGCTTTGCTGGTTCTAGAAGCGACAGCAGATTTGCCAACTCAACCGATTCCAACAAACCCAAATCAAGTTCGTGAAGCAATTTGTTCCCTATATGGTGAGCTAACGTTTCCAAATGCTCTAAGGTATGTCTGGAGTTTAGGGATTCCTGTTCTTCCACTCCAAGATGCAGGGGCATTTCATGGAGCCTTCTGGCGAGTTAATGGTCGTAACGTAATTGTTCTGAAGCAGCGAACTAAGTCCTCAGCCCGCTGGCTACTTGACCTTTTTCATGAACTTTGGCACGCTGCTCAAGAACCAGAACGACCTGAGAGAACAGTGATTGAAGAGGGAGATATTGCTCAAGAACGACAGGAGACAGAAGAAGAAAAAACTGCTACAAGATTTGGTGACTATATTCTGCTCAAGGGTCGTCAAGAAGAATTAGCTAAGATTTGCACTGAGGAAGCAAAAGGCAGCATTGAACGTCTCAAAAGTGTTGTTCCCAAAGTTGCTGCCAGGGAAGATGTTTCGGTTGGAGCTTTAGCGAACTACATGGCATATCGGCTATCGCTTCAAGATGAAAACTGGTGGGGTGCTGCAACGAATCTGCAAACGGAAGAAATTGATCCTTGGCAGATTGCTCGCGATGTACTCCTGGAGAAAATCAATTTTGGAGTTCTGAATGAAGTGGATCAGACCCTTCTGATGAGAGCGTTGTCAGAACCCATAGCTCAGTAAATACTTTAGGAGTGATGGAGGTTAAACGCGATGTCAGATGATTGGAATGTTGAAGAGGAATTAAAGCCTCTTAAACTGACCTGTACTAGCTCGGATTGCAAAAATGGACAGCACTGCTACAAGCCCTCACGGAAACAAAAAGCAGCCAATGTCGTAGGACAGTGTCGATCGTGTGATGAATCTGCCCCCTTTGATTTAGAGCGAATCCAGAAGCTCAATCTTGAGGATATTGATTACACGATCGCTGCTTTGAGAAATGAACGTATTCGACAATATTATTGGACAAACAAGATTCCTCAAAAAGTCGAAAACTATGCCCGTCGTATAGGCATCAGTAAAATGGAGGCAGTAGTAGAAAAGCGAATTCGCAAATCTGTTGGTTCTCCTGCTGATGAATTCGATGGTCGTCAAACTCCTGTCGAGAATTCATCCAAGGTCAATGCCATTCATTTTGCTCAACATGCAACTGCTTCTTGTTGTCGGCAGTGTATGGAATATTGGTATGGCATTCCTAAAGGGCGATCGTTAACAGAACATGAGGTAATGTATCTGTCCAATTTGGGAATGAGATTTATTGGTGAACGATTTCCGTTCTTAACAAACGAAGGCGAGAAGGTTCCACCAATTCGGAACAAGGCTAGCAAAACAGAAACTAAAGCTTAAAACAGACGGAGTGAACGCTGTAATGGTGATTGACACTGAGGCTTTGTCTGCACGTTATCGAAAAGCATCTGTGAATTTAGATGAGAAACAGTTGCTGATTACAAATTTCTACAACACGCAACAAGAGAACGATTTGACGGAATCTCCGAACTGCCGAGGATTTGGGCGTGTTCGTCATTTCCGACGATCGAGCAGCAATCGCTGGTTATCGAACCCTTTGCCGATCGACCCGGCTTGCAAAGCGTTAGATCTTCCAGAGACTGACATGATTCGAGCGCAAGTTTTTCAAAGTGCAGCATGTAACTGGCGGTGCTGGTATTGCTATGTCCCATTTGAACTACTAGCTGCAAATCGCAAATATTCAGATTGGATGAGTCCATCTCGCTTGATCGATTTATATCTTGATCAACCTGATCCTCCTCCTATGATCGACCTGACCGGAGGGCAACCTGACTTAGTACCTGAGTGGGTTCCTTGGATGATGACTGAATTGAGAGAGCGAGAACTCGATCTCCAGGTCTATCTTTGGTCTGACGACAACCTGAGTAACGATTACCTTTGGCGCTTTCTATCAGATGCGGAACTTGAACTCATGGCATCTTACCCTAACTATGGTCGCGTCTGTTGCTTCAAAGGCTTTAATGCTCAGTCTTTTGCATTTAATACAGGTGCTGAAGCTGCTCTTTTTGACCAACAGTTCCAGCTGATGAAGCGATTATTGGACATAGGACTTGACCTTTACGCTTATGCCACATTTACATCGCCCAAAAAGGATGACATTAGTTCAGAAATGAAGCATTTTGTTGATCGACTTCAAGCAATACACGAGAATCTTCCTCTCCGGACAATCCCGCTGGAGATCCAAGCATTTACACCAGTTCAAGACCGCGTAGATGAGACAAGGGAAATAGCCACGAAAAACCAGTACTTCGCGATTGAGGCTTGGCAGACAGAGCTAGAAATCCGTTTCTCTAGCACCCAACGCGCTGAATCAATTGCAGATATTCTCCTCTGAACAACGAAACTCTTATGACAATGACAGAAATTGAGACGCAAGCGTTTGAACAAGCTGTCGAACGCTGGATTTTAGATGCGATCGTATCTGGAATTGACACATTTAGTCAGTTGATTGATGCACTACCAAGTGTTGATCCGGTCATCGCATTTGACACACTGAAAAGACTGAATGCTCATGCCCGTTTATCTCAGCGAACGTTTGCACAATTGCTTGCTCCAACAAGACGAAAGCAGACAAGATTCGACTCCTCACGCTATCAAATTGGATTGCCGCTGCCACATCCGTTAGATTTCGACTGGCGATTCACTGACATAAGTGTTAATGATTTGTTGCAGCAAGTTGAAAAAATGACAGCTTTTGATGATACTATAGTACTACTTGGAACACCTAGCTTGTTTCGAGGTGCGCGTACCATGTCTCACCGGCGAATGATTTTGCTTGAGGCAAATCGAACCATGACAAATTGCTTGATCTCAACAGCATCTTGCACTCAAGTCACCTGCTGTGACCTCCTAAAGGACGCAGCAGTAACTTTATCGGCGGGTGCAGTAGTTCTAGATCCTCCTTGGTATCCAGAACATATTCACGCATTTCTCTGGAATGCGTGTCAAGTTTGTAGTCTGGGCGGACATATTTTAGTAAGCCTTCCACCGATTGGTACTAGACCTAGCATCGATCGAGAATGGAGTGACTTGCTAATTTGGGCAAACCAGCTTGGTCTTGAACTGGTCGATCGAGAGAAGTTGTCACTCTCCTACTTGACTCCTGCCTTTGAGCGTAATGCGTTTAGAGTCGCAGGTGTTCCTCCCGTACGGCGAGATTGGAGACGAGGGGATTTAGCGATCTTTTGCCGGGTAAGGTTGACACAAGTTCAACGTCCTACGGTGGCGATACAGGATGTTTGGGAGGAGATTAATCTGTTGGGGATACGAATTCGCGTTCGTCCTTGGACTGATTCAGAATTTAGCGATTCAAAGTTAGTGCCCATTCTGCCTGGTGATGTTCTTACCTCTGTCAGTCGTCGGGACTCTCGGCGAGGTCTAGCAGATGTTTGGACATCTGGCAATCGAATTTTTAGATGTCAAGGACGCAGTATACTTTTTCAGGTTTTACAGGCAATTTCGACCGGGAGCCAAACGCATGATGTCGTGGAAGCATTTCTGAAGCGATCTCTGCATTCCAGCGAGGCAGAGGTCATTTCAGAAACAACCAGGCAGATCCTGTCGTTGATTAATACCGAACAAAAGGAGAACTTACTCTTTGAAGACTACTGGAACAATACAAACTTCTCTCTTGCCGCTAGTTAGTGAGCTACGATCTGCCGTGGAGGGGGATTCATTTTGGCAACAATATTTGTCTCCTCTACCTCAGCAGGCTGCATTGCCATTCACATTACATCTAGGGGTGTTCGTAGAACCGTATCTCCAGTTCATTTTAGAGGGCAAGAAAACGATAGAATCCCGATTTGCTACGCGCCGATTTGCACCCTATAACCAGGTTGAGAAAGGAGATGTCATTTTACTCAAACAATCCTCCGGTCCAATCGTTGGCATTTGTCAAGTGACTCATTGCTGGTTTTACGAGCTTGATCCAGAATCCTGGGAAACGATTCAACGTGATTTTGCTCAGGCATTGTGCGCTCAAGACCCCGAATTTTGGCAACAGCGACAAGCTGCCTCTTACGCAACTTTAATGAGAGTCCAGTTTGTTAAAGCTATCGAACCCATTCCCTTTGCAAAGCGTGATCGTCGAGGTTGGGTCATTTTACAGCCTGGTGGTGATCAGCAACTAAATCTCGAAATTTAAGCCCTATGAAGCCAGCCGTTCTTGCTCTTTCAGGCAGTATTGCCAGTGGAAAGTCAACGCTTTCTAGAGAACTTGCACAATCCTTCCAATGGTCTTATGTGAGCTTTGGGGATTATGTTCGATCAGTTGCGCGGAATCAAGGACTTGCAGAATCGAGAGAATCTCTACAGTTGATCGGCACAGAGCTACTACAAAGAGACACAGGGAAATTTTGTCGTGCAGTTTTAGCCCAAGCTCAGTGGCAAGCTGGACAGCCGATAATTGTTGATGGCATTCGGCATGTGGAGGTTCTTGATTGCTTAAGACAAATTGTTGCCCCAATAGATCTGTATCTAATTTTCGCCAGCGTTGACGAAGTAACGCGATCAGCCCGCCTTCTTGAAAGAGGAACAACTAGCTTAGAAAAACACCAAAAATTAGAGCAGGACTCCACGGAACAGCAGGTGAAAACTGATTTAGTCCAAAAATCTGATCTGATTGTCAGTAGCACTCAACCTTTGGAGATTCTTATTCAACAGATCAGTAATTGGCTTGAGTCACAATGTTCTTAATTTGAGGTTCTTGAAACCTAACTTTTTTGCATTTTTTATACTATTTCTCAAATCGTCCGCTCCACTCAAATGACTCGTGTAGAATCTGCTCCATTGGGATCAAAGCGTAGCCAAATTGTGTTCTTACCCACGGGATTCTATTCAGCATTTTTACAACACCCTTTATTTTTGTTTCTGGCACTTCCCGCTCACTGAGCCATTTGAAATGCCGAATCACATCATTCAAACAGCCGAGCGTTTTTCGATCCTGTGTCTCGGCAATAGGAGCCGCTTCCAAGCGTTGCACCACTCGATCGATCACGCCCGCTTCAACTTCTTCAGCCGTCAGAGCCTGCCGTAAGCTCTCCATCAAAATCTGCTGAAGCTGTCGCAATTCATTCCGCCGCTTGCCATATGAGATCGCGACAAATAGAGTTGCTGGATTGATAAACACCACGCATTTTTGGCGATCAAGAATGACCAAATTGGCATACCATTCATCTAGCGGCAAATCAGACAACTCCGGATTCTCGGCTCCAGAGCTTCCAATTTCAGTCAGCAGTTTCTGAGTACAACGAATCACGGGCATATGGTGCAGTTCTATCAGAGATCCACTATGACAACTTTGCAGCGTCCAGCAATGCTATCAGCTTTCTTTTTTTACCATGCGTCAGAACTAAACTGCTGCGATAAGTTTGCCATTCGGCTTGGCGTTCGGACTCAACATAAGCCGCTTTGACTCGTTTCAGCCATTCGATCGCAGTGCTATATTTATCGCTCCTTCCCGCATTCATAATCTCGTCGGCTTGCGGAATAGCAGTATCAATCACCCAATCCGGTTGATAGGGAATCACAGCATCCATCACTCGGTAAGCTAGCGACGGATTGTAGATGTATCGTTTGCTGACGGTTGCAATAGCATCATCCCACATCTCCTCATGCAGAAAGATCGTAACTTTTGCTTCGTCGCTGTTCCACGCATCCGCTTGGCGAAGTGCCTTCAACAGTTTTGGCTTCAACTGCTTCCAACCCTTACCCGATAGCGTTGGTAGTCGTTGGTAGAGATCGAAGGAAGGGCGATCACCAAAAGCAGTCTGGTATGCTTCAATGGCAATCTCAGGCTGACTCAACCCTTCGGCAAGCTCACCCGTCCAGATTGCAAAGTCATACCGCTCATAACTAGAAAACGCTAATCCCTGTTGAGCAATGTCTAGGGCTTCCGCAAGATGGTTCGATTCTCGTAGGGTTTTTGATAGAGCAATCGCTTCCTCTAGAGTCGATAGTTCTGTTTGCGCCAGTGAGATCGCAGTCTCAACCTCTCCAGATTCAGCCAATCGAGTCAAATATTGCTTCGTTAATCCTGCCACTCGTGCCAAGTTGAGATACTCCGCTTCTCGATTCTGTCGATCCAAGATTTGCAGCCGAATCAAGGCTAAATCTGCGGTGAAATCAGGACGCTCCTCAAGCCAAAATTCTGCTTCTGAGATTGTTCCCACTAATATTTCCTGCAACGTTGGATCACTCCATCCCTGTTCTAATGCCGCAAGGCTCATGCCAAAATCAGCTTGCAATTCATCTTGCCAAGCTTCGAGCATCGTTTGGAGATCCACGGCTTGCGCTTCATCTAGGTCGGTTGACAAAATGGCTTCCGTCCAAGCTTCGTTCAATTCCTGATCAATGCCATAAATTTCGCCGCCATATTCATTCAGTTCATCCCATTCTTCGGCATAGCTCTGTGTAATGGCTTCAAGAATGGCAAGAGCGCTCTCTCCATCACCATTCTGAGAAAACGATCGCGCCCGATCAATCAGTTCCGATAACGCTTCTCCAAACGGATCATGCTCACAACCGTACTCCAGTTCTCGAATGCCCTCGCGCAGAATGTGTCGGACTTGTCGTCGGAAAGGAGTAACATCGATCGGACTTCGCCGAGGCTTACGGGAAGTCTTCGCAGGCTGCGGATTGGTCATTAAATGCACTTGTCGATCGACCCAGTCAATTAGCTCTGGCTGTGCTGCGACTAATTCTTGCACCAATCGCTGAGTCTGAACCGGATTTAAGCGATCGAGCAATTGCACCAACGTTGGACGCACTTCGATTTGATCCGGTAGCCGATTACAAGTCAGTAAAGTCGCGATGATGTGCTTACACCACCCGCCATATTCGTAAGGACAAGTGCAATGAGCAGCAGTTACCCCTCCAGCATCAAACTCAACTGTCACGCGATAAGGTTTGACTTCTGTGCCTTCGACTTCGGATTGCAACATTGTGCCGCGCTGCACTACATCCACGACTGAGCCAGCACGATCGTACTCTTTGCCACGACTAAACGAGTTTTCAGTTGAGTTTTGCCGAATCACGCCTTCAGAAATCGATGGGAACTGCATAAAACACACGTTGAGCATCTACTTTCAGCCTATCAGAACTGTGGGAAAGCTTCACTCTGCGTTCAATATGTTTTTTGCGCTCATGATTTTGAGCGTTTCAGCTTCTCCAATTTTCTGCACAAGAATTAGACCAGCATTGTACTTGATGAGCGCTGAAGGATGATCTAGAGCGTTCCTCAGCATTTGTATAGAAAGCTCGATGTGTTTAACGCGCTCCCATCTTGGGATGGCAGGCACTTCAGGAACATGCGTAAAGAAATCTGTCTTTTCGCGAATTTCAGCAACTTTATCAAAAGCCCATAACCATCTTTCCGAGTTCTCAGAATCGTTCAAAGCAGATTCAATTTCGTCGAAATCTATATCACATTGAATCTGCTCTAAAAGTAGTTTCGCTTCGACTGCTAAGCTATGAAGGTCGAGTCCCATTGCTGTAACTGCACCTTTGAGAACGAGATCAACTGTCTCAGGGTTTTGGTACTGCCCTAAATTATCCCAATCCTGATTAGTTACCTCCCATCCCTGCATACCTTGAATAAGAACTCCTAGAAGAGGAAACTCTTGGGAAAGTTTTACCGGAAGTGATATCGGATCATATTCTGAAATACGAAGAATTGCTTCGAGAAATACTTGCTCACCACCTCTTACGGATCGCTTATGCTTCAATTCTGTCAGCGACTGCTTGGCTTGTATGATTGTATCTGCAAAGCTTGTAGAAAGTTCACGGGGAGGAAATAGATAATTTTGCAAAGAATATAAAGTCTGCCATGCTGCTAATTCTTGTTCTACCTTCTCACCATTCTTCCTTTTACTTTGCAACTTTTCTAAAGCTTTATTCTGCGCGTCTAGAACAAGTTTTATTATGAAGCGTTTAGTTCCGAACGTTATTCGCCCTTGATCAACAACTGCTTTTATGCGCTGAGCAGTTTCAGAAGTTGGCTTTCTCTCAAGTAGGAATTTGAAGCCTTGAACCAACATTTGACTCTGAAATCCTTCCATCACTGTGAAACGCCCGAATGGATTGAAATGCTTCTTGTTTGATTTATCTTGAACATTACTTCGATTCTGCTTAACTTCAACAGCAATGATATCTATCTGATTTTCCAAGGTGACTATATCAACGTATTCGTCACTAGAAGCAAGAGATAGCCTAAGTGCGGCTAACCTTGTCCAAGACTGGGAATGCTTCAACAATGCTTGTGCAATTCCACCAACTAAATCTGGAGCCTGTTGAGATAGACCAAGTAATGCCTCGGCTGCCTCAAATACCATAGAGCGTGTAGGTAACTCTAAACCCTGCTTTAATCGATCAACAACTTTTATTAATTCGTGCGAAGGAACAGATAATTCATGTAAAGGAACAGATGATTCTTGCAGCAACTTGGCAGCTAATAAAATCTCTTTTGAATTGGCTACATCTGGGTTATCTAGTTCAAGGAGATAGCGAACAATTGCTTCCGTTGCGCCCAGTTGAGCAGCAAATAGTATGGTCTCTTGCCACGTAGGATTCTGCCTGACCTCTGTTATCCATTGATAGAGTTTCTCTGGCTCCATCTCTGAAGCATAGCGCCCTGCGGCGTACTCACTGATTGTGCGATGAATGAATGCAATTGAATCAACACAGCCAATTCTGATGCGCTCAAAGATGCGCCGCTGCTCCCAGACTCTGATTCCATCTTCTGCTTGATTTTGCGCTTGCAGTGAACTGATGCCTAACTCACTTGCTAATTGTTTTCCTACAGCATGTCTAAGCTCGCTTTCAGAACAAGTAGGGCTACATAGCAGTTTCCATCCTGCTATCTCAAGAATACGTTTCGCAGTTGACTCCCTAAAATCGATTGTTTCTCTATCCTGTAAAGGACGTTTATAAGCAAGTTCAATCATCTTCCCGTAGAGTTCTACACGGTTCTGAATTGGTTCTTCTTGTTCCTGAAAGATTTGAATTAGAAATCCTAGTAATAAAGGATTCTTTGCTGCAACTGACAAGGTTCCGTTGGTCTCAAGCCAACTCTTAAATTTCTTTTCATTCGATGGGTCACCCAACAATCGATTAGCAAATTTAAGAATTTCTGAAGATTGTAAAGGTAGTAGATCTAAAGATTGCCAGTCAGGAAAAAGCTCTGGCTCATAGCCGAATCGCGTCGTTACAATAATTCTAGTTGCAGAGTGACCACTTGCCCAAGATCTTAGTTTCTCCGCTATGTTCGCTCGATCGTCTTCACACTCATCTAGTCCATCAGCGAATAAATAATCAGGGTTACTGAGTGCAAACTGTGCTTGCTCTTTGCTGAGGGAAGAGGTGCTAATCGCATCTTGCAGAATTGCGTCATCAAACGAACTACAAATAGACAGTATTTTACGGACGGATGGAAGTCGAACTCTCAGAACTATTTTTCCAGCACCAGACAAACGATGTGATAGATACTTGATCAAAGTACTTTTGCCGCTACCTGGTTCACCTGTCACGACACTCAGTGGATAAAGCTCCGGGATATACTTTGCCTCAAAAAATTCCTGTTTTTCACCATGCTGTTTTGTCTGCAATGAGAGCCAATCTTCTACTATTGAAAGGTTTTCTTGAATTCCTGGGACAATTAGAGAGGATGTAATTCCTTTAAGCCAGTTTCTATACTTTTCGACTATAGTAGCTCGCTCTTGTGTAAGTGGGACAGAACTAATAGGTTCAGTAACTCCCAAAAACGCTTCACTCCATATGGAGCCAAAATGAGTTTCAAGAATACGACAAGCGGCTTTTTGTGGAAGATCCCTTACTTTTTGAGAAATGTCCTGCACATCCCACAGACTCCAAGAAGAAGTAGAATTAATAGCATCACGCACCTTAGCTGTTGCTTCGCATGATAGTAATAAAGTGTAGCGGTCGGCTTGATATGTTGCTGTTTGAATAGCTTGCTTTGCCTTCCTTTCCGTAAACTTCTCATATTGCTTACATTGAAAAGCCCATTGCTCACCATTCTCTAATTCAGCGATCAAGTCAATTCCTTGCTGACAGTCTCCTTGTTTGCCATATCGGTGGCAACTCTTAATCTCAGGTAGCCCGGCGACAAAATCAAGACAGAAAGATTCAAAGCGATCCCACGAAAAGGCAGAATCATTAAGAGGCAACTTATCTGGACGCTGTATGACAGGCGGTAGAACCATAATTTCGCCACTTTAAAGCTTCACCAAGGTAGCATAAGTAACTCTGCCGTGCTTGGCTTTAAACATAGAACAACCGGACGCTGAGAGACTCCTATCCATACTTGAATACAGCACTGTTCAGCGACTCTTTCTATGCCCGAACAATTGTAACACTTCTCTTTTGAGGCGTTGTCGCCAGCTCGGTTGTCAGTCGTTCCTCGATCGGGGCAGCAAGTCCGACGACGATCGAGATTTGGCATCTCCTAACTGCTGCATATATGCGAACAGTACGAGATCGCCCCTATAGGGAAATGAATATTACGGGTACTATTGGTTTAACTGAAATTGAGAAAACGACACTCATACTGTTGGGCGCGATAACAGCGAAGCTCCCGCATTCGACAACACCAAATTTCCCACAGACGAATCGCCCGCACGATTGCCATCTAATTTCGCCAGCTAGAATCAGCTATATTTGAGGAAGCTCAATCCCTAAAGAGATCGAGGAGATACCAGTGAACACTCCCCTAGAAATCAACAGCGAACTCTTACAGGCTGCGATCGCTCTTGACGAAGAAGCCAGCACCGAAGCGATCGTCGAAACCGCGCTGCGCGAATATATCCAACGCCGCCAGCAGCTCAAACAAGAAGTCATGATCGGAGCCGCCGCCGCTGATCGAGGCGATCTAATCGACGGTGAAACCGCTATGAATGCTCTCAAACAGAGACTCGACTCCTGGCGCAATCAGGCATCCTCATGAGTCGCCGTTATCAGATTACTGCCCCAGCCAATCAAGACCTCGAAGAAATTTTGCGTCAGATTGCTGAGACATCTGGCTTCGATCGCGCCGACCAATTCTTGAGCCGCTTCACCCAAAACTTCGCAATATCGCCAGCTTTCCCAATCTCGGCAAGCCCCGAAAAGAATGGGGCGAAAATTATCAAAGTTTGATTCAGGACAACTATCTCATCGTCTATCGAGTCACCGACGAAGTAGTCGAAATTCTCCGTGTAGTCAGCGGTTATCGGGATCTTGACACCTTGTTCAACAAGGATCAAGACAATCCTCTCTAACTAGACCCCGTGATTTCAATGCAGCCTGATAGGAAAAGGAGCGAACCGATGGCAGCGATCAACAATCTGAGTTCGCAGCAGTTCTACCACGGCACAAAAGCAGACCTGAGAGCAGGAGACTTGATCGAGTCCTGCAATCCCTCGTCACCCTATGTCTACCTCACCCCCAATCTGGATGCGGCAATTTGGGGAGCAGAGCTAGCTCTCGGTGAAGGACGCGCCAGAATCTACATCGTGGAACCGACGGGACTCATCGAGGATGACCTCAATGTAACGAACCAGAAATTCCCAAGGAATCCAACGAAGTCCTATCGATCGCGAGAGCCGCTGCGAGTCATGGGCGAGGTCATCGATTGGCAAGGACACTCTCCAGAAGCACTTAATACCAAATCAATTTGTGAATGCGACAGATGTCGCGCCCTAAATCCCCCAAAATGGGGGACTTTAAGAATCGAATGCTGCTTTAGCTTGAAGTCCCCCACTCGTAAGGGATTTAGAGATGCTCAGTCTCAAAGACTTGACTCAAATAATCTAAAGCTTTGCGAACGCGATCGATCTTAATTTGATGCGTTTCTCTAATGACTCGTAAAACATGAGCTTCAACGAGATTGGCAAACGAGAGTTTAGGCTGATTTGGATCAGGGCGTTGAATCAGTGGCTCAAATTGCTGTTGCCCCTTTTGAGTTGAATAAGAGCGCCCGTTAATCCATGACCGCAGCGTGCCCAGAGGCATTCGCACGTATCGAGCGGCATCTGCCACCAAATACGCTGGTACGTTATAGATTTCGGCATCCCAATTCAACACAGGTTTTTTTCGGAAAATATAGCAATAGGTTCTATATTCTAAGCATACCGACTCTAAGTGGAAACGATCAGAAGTTTCTCTCCTTGAAAGCTCTATTGGGGGAAGTTTGGGGGGATTTTTGGAAGCGATCGCGCAACCTCCTTCACCAACAAAGCTTTTACTAAATGACCCCGATCTTGGGGTAGTAGGGGTCGTGGGTTCAAATCCCGCCGCTCCGATTAGATGAAAGCCTTGCAGGGTAATACTTGCAGGGCTTTTCTCGTGGAAAGGGGACTTCGGCACTGCGGTAGAATTGGTACAGAATCTAGTACGATTTACCTCGATTTGGAGCGTTAATTGGCACTAGATTGGAACTCAAATTGCCTCGAAACTACCCCCTAGTCAGCGAGTGCCACTATGGCCCAATCAAAATCCCAAGCCGGAAAAGTTGAAATTCTGGTTCAAAACGATCGCCTTCGATTGCGCTGGTCCTGGATCAAATCATTAGGCGGCGACGGCAGGCGTTATGTTCTGCCTTTAGGACTGCCGGATACCCCTGTGAATCGAAAAGTGGCTCAGACGAAAGCCCAAATCATTGAGCAGGATTTAGCCACCAATCACTTCGACCCCACACTCAACAAGTACCGTGTGCAGCAATCGACGACAAGGCTGACCGTGGTTGCTCTGTTTGAACGGTATATAGAGGCGAAGACGCCGCACGTTTACAAGTCCACGTTGATTATACCGGGGCTTGCTGTCACATCTTAAGAAGCATTTCCGCGCGAAACCTGCCAATGCGATCGGACAAGTTGAAACGATTGTATTTCGCGACTGGCTGACAAACTTAGAGAAGCTAGAGCCAATTACCGTAAAAGATAAGCTGTATCTTATTTCGGCTTGCTGGGACTGGGCAGTTTTAGAAAAGATGTGCCCGGATAATCCTTGGTTGCCTGTCGTGTCCTCGTTCAAAGTGCCACCCAAGCAGAAACCGAAGTCCTTTACGCGTGACGAAATTAAAATGATCGTGCAGGGGTTTCGCACCGATCCTGAATATTGCTTCTATGGCGATTTCGTGGAGTTTTTCTTATCAATTGGATGTCGGACAGGCGAAGCGGTTGCGCTGTTATGGAAGCATGTGAGTGATGATTGTGGAACAGTCTGGATTGGTGAGAGCGTAACTGTGGATGGAGATCGCAAGGCGGAGAAACGGTATCGGGCGCGATCGCTGCCTTTGCCAGATCGACTCAAGGCATTGCTTCTGGCTCGTCGCCCTGCCAAGGTCGATCCCGAAGCTCCTATTTTTTTATCACGACGAGGGAAAATAATTAGTACCCGGAATTTTGCGAAGCGAGCTTGGAAAACGGTGCTGGAGAAATTGAGCATCGATTATCGTCGTCCCTACACGAGCCGTCGAACATCCGCAACGATCAGCGTTTATGAGTATGGGGAAAATCCAGCGATCGTAGCGCGTCGATTAGGGCATGATCCGAGGACGTTGTTTCGCAATTACCTGGACGATGGAGAAGGATATATTACACCACCACCGGATTTGCTAGCGGACTAGGAAATAATTCATGCCCCATCCAAGCTAGATGTAGAGCATCTAAATCGTGACAAGTTCTAGCTCTTTGTTGTGCTGATTCTGATTGCGACTTCTTGAATTTCTGCTGCGATCGCTCGAAATGCTTCATCTTGATTGTCCCAAAGAGTTACAGCCACACCGTTTTTGGGCAAGACGGGTATGTTGCCCAAGAGTTCTCCGGTTAAGTTCACAGGACGCAACAAAATAGGAATAACATGAGCTTCACCTGCCTGGTGTCGTGCGATCGCTCGTCGAATTTCTACTTCATAGCAATGGTCATCTGCCACTGAGTCAGGGCTGATTAGCAGCAGAATGATATCAGCCGTATTGAGGCGATCGTTAATCACTTGTTCTCGCTCTTCTCCAGGGAGAATTTTACGATGATCCCAGCTTGTAATAGCGTCTTGGCGTTTGAGTACGTCCAGATGTTTAACGAGTTCATTTTGTAGAAGTTCATCGTTTGAAGCATAGGAAAAGTAGATAGCAACGGTTTTGCCTGAAGGAATAAGACCTTGAGCAACTTCGTGATTGTAAAACTTGTAGCGGCTTTGAATGGTTGGAATTACCCAAGCAATCTGCTCAATGTAATTCCTGGTAGCTATGTTTTGCAAAACTCGTAACTTGCTTGCCGCAATTTCGGGATGACATCCAACAAGAACTAAAGCAACCCTGTTGGAGAAATATCGATCTGCTCTATACTGCCCTGGGTTTTCTAATGCTTCTACCAGCCAATTGCACGTATCGTGATCAGCCAACTCAGATAGAATTTTAATCACTTCGTTTGTTGATTCCTGTCCTGCATCAATTAGTGCTTGACGCAGGTAGGGCAGCACTGCTGCTCTGCCGAGCTTACCAAGCTCAACAGCAGCAGTTTGCCATCCTTCCTCTGTTAACTGAACTATATTCCATAAGGGTTCTTTCACGTTGAGTTTTGCCAAGCATCTGATCGCTTGTATCCGACTGAAGTAGCTTTTATTCAGAGCAATCAATAGTTCTGGAATAGATTCTCGCCTGCCAAAATTACTTAATGAAAATGCTGCTTCTCTACGAACGTCTGAATTATCATCAGAACGCAAAACAATTAGTAAGTGTGAGATCGCCTCTTCATGATTAACACATCCTAGAGCCTGAGTAGCCATTAATCGGATATGTGCCCAATTATCCTTCTCAATAGATAAGTTAGGCTTTGCGGAAGTCATCCCAAGCTTTACCGCTTCAGCGAGTGTAGGGAGAGCGGAAGTATTCCCCAGACTGCCCAAAGTGAAGGCAGCAGTTCTAGCGATATCGGAATTTTCATGAGTCAGCAATTGTTCTAGTCGGCTTTGATCTTCAATTCTTCTATTGATAAGCCTCTTTTTGACTTCATCACGAAGTTTTGAGTCAGGATGCGCGACAAAATTAATTAGTGTCTGAGTGACAAGCTCACTCGTCGATTTCCCTAGTAGCTCAATTAGGCGTATCTGAATAGATACATTTTGTTCTTGTTCTAAAATTTCTACTAATTGGGGAACAAACGGTTCAAGAGAGTTTCTATCAGCTGCTCCAACTAAATTGAATAGATAGTTTTTATCGCTTTGAATTTCTGGATTTCTCAGTTCATGTATCAGTAGTTCGAGACATGCTTGACCATCAAGCTTCATAAGTAGACTTGGTGCTTGAGTTACCGTCCATATCAAGACGTTTCCGCTTCTTCGATCCGCCAGTAGCTTACTACGAAGAAAAATGATTGCTTTCTGTGGAGCGATATATGCTAATGCCTCAATATGAGCCATCCAGGTAACAGCTGTTGGGTCATTATCTCTAAAGGATAGTTGAGCAAAAAATACTGAATCAATCTCTTTTAATCTATTTACAAGAAAATCAATTACGGCTTGGTCGCTAGTCTGTCCCACAAAATTTGCAGCGATTCGGGTGACATTGATATCCTGACTATTCAATGCTTGAAGAAGCGATGGAAGAACTTCTTTCGATCGTGTTCTTCCCCAAAGCTCTACTCTCAACCACTCTGGCAGATTTCGACTGTCTATTAATTGATTAGTTAGCTCTACAGTCTTCTTGTGAAACTGCGGACTAGCTGCACCTGCTAATCTCGCGCCTAGTAATAAATCGACCTCCAGCGCCAACTTGACCACACGTTGGGCTTGAAGTTCTTCTTTTACCAAGGTCAACATTAAAGCGATTGCCTCAGTCCACTTCAAGTAATTAAGGTACTCTCGCTTCAGCTTTAATGGTTCATTAATAAGCTCCGGCAGTTGTCGCAGCAAAAACTCAGCCGCATAGTATTCCTGAATAATATGATGACAAAAACTGATTTCGCATCTGTTAGTTTGTAATAGGTGATATTTTAAGAGATTTTTGATTTCCGCTTGAGCTTGCTTGAGATCTAGTGCTGGAGTGATGGGGAATTGAGTTAGAAATTTTGCTGCCTGCCCTTCTGAAATGATCAAACCTGGATCGTGAGGATCGGGCGATCGCAACATCTCAAAAGCTAAATATTCAAGCCACAAGTTCCATGAGTCAATCATCTCCTCTGAAACTGGAATGCCCTCTTGATTGAGTTTGTAGTTGGTATAGCTCCTTTTGAACTTACGAAATGCTTCTCCTATGCTTTCTGGAATTTCACCTGATTTTTTGAATACGTCATAGAGCATCCACAGAACGAAGGGAGTTTTTCCAAGTTCAGGGTTACTTTTGTTCAGGAGGTTCAACACCTGGTGCTCTTGCCCTGGCATACAGTGTTGCAAAAATCGCTGAATTTCAGAAGGTTCGAGCGTTTGTAGCTGTAATTTCCGTTGGATGCCGAGGTCAAAACCCAGATTGCGAGTAGTGCAGACGAGCGGGACACCAGCGCGATCGCATTGCTGCCGAAATGTCGTTAATTTATTTTGAATCACATTTGCAGGAATTTCATTTAATCCATCGAGTAACAGAATGAAGCAATTCTTCTGAAACAGCAGCGTTTCGATAGCTGTAATTTCTAAAAACAGGTCTGGTTTCAGTGCTTCTTGAATGAGAGCTAATATTCCTGAGCTATCTCCAGTTTCACGCGCAGAATTTGCATAATCTTTTAGCCTTATCAGAACAGGAATTCGAGGGTTTGTGATCCGGAGTTCTTGCCTTGCTAAATCAACCAAGAGGCGTAACAGTGTGGTCGATTTGCCTAATCCTGGAGCGCCGACCAACAAGACAGGCTCCGATTTGACATAGTGAATAATTCCTTCAAGTAAAGCCCAAACCCGCTTCTCTTTTTGTGCTGGATTCTCTTGACTCTGCTCTTCAGTTTGCACCATTTGTTCAAACGTGAAGGTTGCCTGTTGAGCTGAGATTGCTTCAGTCAAACGATAGGAATTCCACCATTCACTTCGGGAAAGATAATCTAAGTACTGACGAACTTTTTGATCATCTAAGATTTTGCTTTGATTAGTAGCAGTCGGTAATAAGTTGCTCCACCGTTGATCAAGTTGATGAAATTGCTGTTGTAATTGTCGCAATTGGGGAAACTGCTCCAAAATAACAGCAGCGGATATAGCACCACCGCCTAAATCAAAGGAGCGATCACGAGTAAACTTCACGCTCCCACAAACTTCGCCCGTTCTCTGATTCAGCAATGGCGCTCCACTCATTCCAGGTCGCACCTGCCCCAAAGCAAACTTGATGAGCGGCGGAGTGTCTCCCGTTAATCCCTCACAGGCAAGCGTGACAGGACAGCCGTTAGGAAAATCCTCATCGGGATAGCCAAACAAATACAGTGGATCGCGAGAACGAACCTCCTCACCCAGAAGCACACAAGGCGGATTGGCATCAGTAGGAAGCGTCACGCGCAGCAACGCTAAGTCGTAGGGGTCCGGGATCGCTCGCTCTACAACTGCTTCTGCCCAATTTTCTTGGTTCTGCCACCGTACCTGAATCGGCTGCCCCTGTGCCGCTTGAATTACATGAGCGCACGTTAGAATCCAGCCCGGAGCCACAAAAAATCCAGTGCCCCAACCGACCCGATTGCTCAGGCTGAGTTTGACGGTACAGTGTTGCAACAAATCCTCTAACTGACTCATGGCTCAACCTTAGACGCAGCTTCCCACTCCAGGGTAATTTCTAGATTGGCTTTGCCTGAGCCTTTGACGATGACTGCGGTTAACTGACCAGACTCGATCGCTAATTCCATCCCAAATTTCACCGTCGCCTTCTTCGGTTTCACCTTTTGGATCGGAGTAGCAATCATTTGCACGACACCCTCGATCGCATCTGCGACAGGTTGAAACTGTTTTGGGTCAAAGCTTACGTCTTCTCGTCCAGTTTTAGCGACTTCGACTTTGACAATCGCTCCATTCGGAAGCTGAACTGAAACGGTTTCCGTATGGGAATCTGAAAAAGCCATTTGATCAATCTCTAGCGGTCAGTACCCCGATATTATAAGAGTCCGATATAATACATGCCACTTCAAGGATGATCCTGAATTTGAAACCATCTCAAGACGCTTTGCGTTTTGATCTTCTCGGTTGATTGCTAGGTAGAGAAGCAATGAAACTGTCAATCGTTCTTTGATGAGCTGATGGATTGCCTCGGTGTCGATACCAGTCTTTTAGGAGTTCAACGTGGTAGACGACTTCGCCGCCGTCATGTTGCCAGTGAAGACCCTCAAGTAAGGTGCTGTTTGGGTCAACTCGCCATCGATCGAGCGTTTTCCAATGCTTGCAGACAATCTTAGCAGCATCGTGTTTGTCTACCCATTCAGGCAAGACTTGAAAGGATTCAAGACAGTCTAGTTTGGCATTCAGTTCTTCCAGTAGCAATTCAGCACGTTGGAGGAGCGCGATCGCTTGTTGTAGAATGCTCGTTGCATCTTCGTGATTCATAATGCGACGTTACTAAATAGACGTATTCAAAAATTAAATTAGGCAGAAAAAAGATGGTAGAACGGATTTTTTACCGCTCACCATCGAATGAAAAACTTGTTTCATTATATCCAGACTTCTCCGCATCGCAGTTGCTCATTAATAGGAATTGAATATGAGCAATTGTCGCGATTACTGCGGTATCTCCAACAGTTAGAAGCAGAATCCATTGCCCAACAGAACAGCCGAAAGATTCGGGTCAATGCTGCTGGAGCAGGTCGCCCAACAACGCTGAGTGCTGAAACCGAGATTCTGTTGTGCTTATACTACTTGCGACACTATCCAACCTTTGAGATTTTAGGCTTAACGTTTGAGGTGAGTTCCAGCCAAGCTCATGCGGTAATGCACTATTGGGTGCAGTTTTTGCGCCAAGCTTTGCCAGCGAGCCTGTTTGAGGAATTTGAAGAGTGCGAGGTAGCTTGGTCTGTGGTTACAGAAATGCTGACCGAATGGGAATTGATAGTCGATAGTACGGAGCGGGTGCGTCAACGACCCGGTGACTCAGACCAACAGACACAATACTACTCCGGCAAAAAGAAGCAAACGACTTACAAACAATCGGTGATTGGCTTGCCCGATGGCAGCGATATCGTGGATGCCATCGTTGCCCATCCCGGTCCGAGTGCCGATATCACCTTGTTCCGGCAACAGCAGTCCCAGTTTCAAGACGTGCAAACGTTTGCGGGAGACAAAGCCTATCAAGGGGCAGACCGCACTCGCACTCCACACAAGAAGCCAAAAGGACGGGAACTGAGTGAAGCGCAAACCCAAGCCAATCGCATTTTTGCAGGAGAACGCATTGTGATTGAACACTTGATGCGTCATCTCAAAATCTTCCGTGCTGCCAAAGAGATTGTGCGGTTGAGAAAAGACAATTATGCACAAGTCATCTTAGCCATTTGTGGATTAGTTCGACTGCGATTAGGCGCGATTGAACTGCCCGTTTAAGAAGTAGAAAAAACCGGAGGTGAGGGTGATGTAAGTCCTCGATCTTGATGGTTCATTGCTGATAGAAACTGCTGTAAACCCGCATGATTACGTCCGGCAACTATCCTGGTGAGATTGCCCTCAAAGCCAGGAACAGTATCGCTTGTAAATTTCTGGAAAGGTCTACTGTTTGATATTCGACCTCGTGAGGAGCGGGAAGTGCTATGAGTAAAGCGTACATTGTTGTAGAGGGACCGACCGATGCAGCAATTCTTAGGAAGATTTTGCCATCGGAGTCTCTTCAACAGGTCAAATTCATTGATGGTGAAGGTAAATATGGCGCGGTTTCAATGGCGCGGAAACTCTTGATGACAGAACACATTCCGACGGCTTTAGTGATTGATGCAGGGACTGATCATGCGTCGATGGTTCACGAGCAACAGGATTTGGACTATTTGTTGCGACTGGCAGCGGACGGAACACCCTTTCAAATCCTGGTAGTGCTTTATAGGGAAGGACGTAGAAAAGAGAGGAAGCGATAATAGAAAAGGAGATTGACTTGAGCTGACTCTTGATGATCAAGCCCTTACTAACCTGTCCGAACTGCGGTTCACACGACATCA
>NZ_JAFLCJ010000041.1:0-31874 GCF_017302695.1 Leptolyngbya sp. UWPOB_LEPTO1
GAAAGTGAATGGAGAAGCAATCAATAAAACAAACACGAAAAAGAATAAGCAATAGCAGTATACTAGCTCGTAGCTAATGCTGCTTTTATCGACAAAGGAAGTGGTCTAGTTTTTGGGGGGCATTTCACACCTATGCAGACTTGGGAGTAACAGGTATCGATCAGCGCACTTAATCCCGGCAACGGGACTGAAACCTGGCACAACCCAGATTCGGCAATTAGTTGCCGCCTCGTCTGCGATCAGCGCACTTAATCCCGGCAACGGGACTGAAACCAAGATCAGATGCGATCGCACACCACGATCGGACGTGCGATCAGCGCACTTAATCCCGGCAACGGGACTGAAACTCTTTATCTCGCAATTCTTTCTACGCCGATCGCTGCGATCAGCGCACTTAATCCCGGCAACGGGACTGAAACCAAGATCAGATGCGATCGCTTGGCTTTGATACTCCACGATCAGCGCACTTAATCCCGGCAACGGGACTGAAACTAAAAAAAAGTTCACCACCTTTCTCTGATTTCCTGGCGATCAGCGCACTTAATCCCGGCAACGGGACTGAAACAGAACAGGACAAGTTACTGTTCATGCTTCTCAAGGAGGCGATCAGCGCACTTAATCCCGGCAACGGGACTGAAACATTACTTGTATGTAAACAATAAAGTAATTAATAACTTCCGATCAGCGCACTTAATCCCGGCAACGGGACTGAAACGTTACGCAATGAATAATCAATCAGTCACATCACAAGACGATCAGCGCACTTAATCCCGGCAACGGGACTGAAACCGTATAAAGACACAATGCGTGTTCTACGGGCTTTGCGATCAGCGCACTTAATCCCGGCAACGGGACTGAAACCTCATGATTTTCTAGAGGAACACGAGAAGGATTGCGATCAGCGCACTTAATCCCGGCAACGGGACTGAAACCCCGTTTTGCAGAATGAAGCCGGGGAGACGAATGCAGAATTGCGATCAGCGCACTTAATCCCGGCAACGGGACTGAAACAAAGCAGAGGATTTGCCTCAGGTCAAGAAGATTTTCGATCAGCGCACTTAATCCCGGCAACGGGACTGAAACGACCAAGAACCACCGTAAACACCAAGAGATCCGCCTGCCGATCAGCGCACTTAATCCCGGCAACGGGACTGAAACATCTCTTAATTTGCTGCATCTTTTTTTCTGCTTGCTCGATCAGCGCACTTAATCCCGGCAACGGGACTGAAACTGATGGACTGCCGGACGTGGTGAGCGCATCCGAGATCGCGATCAGCGCACTTAATCCCGGCAGCGGGACTGAGACTCGGGAAAATTAGTCAACATCGCCACCATTCGCAGGCTGGGGCATTGCTTCTACATTTCAATCTCATTATCACCCCTTGAAGTTGAGATCACGATTTGGATAGCTACTCTCGCGTAACTATCCAAATCGTGTAGGTGAAGGGTATTTGCTCAAGATTCTGCTGCCATAAGATGCGTTCGCTATGAAATTCAGAGATTTTTCTTCGGATTCGATGGAGTGGAGACAGGTCTTGGAAGAAGTTGATTAGGGCGCTGTGGAATCGGATTCTGCCGAATTGAACTTTGAGGAATTGAAGGATGAATGGGATAGATAAGGCTAGCTGGTAATTGTGATGAGAGCCGTTTGAACGCGAGCAAGCTTGCTCCAATAATCAGGAGCAGTAGAGGCGGAATCCAAATCCACGATAAGCGTTCTTTAGCGTGATGAATGCCAAGGGATGGACTCACGATTCGTAAGAGTGATTGTCTTGTAGTGGGATGCTGAATGATGGGAGAGTGTAAAGAGGTGGCAGAACGAACTGTCGATCCATTCTCAAGATACATCATGCCTAGTGTAATATCGTCCCCACTGCCTCGATATGAAGTCTCTCTTAGAATCATCGGTAGATTGGCAATCACGCGATCGAAACCCTCTGTGCGAACTGATTGTAAGTAATCTATCCCGATTCTGAAAAAATCCTCATCTGTTGCATAAGAATTTGCATATCCATCTGTCGAAGCTAAAATCATTGCAGGTAAAGGTACCTCTTGCACAGAGCAAACTCGAAGTCGTCCTTCTTCCCAAGCCTGTGGCGTACAGAGAGAAATAGTGCGATTAGCAATTAACCGAGCATCGATCGGTAACGGATGCTCAGTCGTTCCATCTGGCTGCACACACAAGATATCACCATCTCCTACCTGAAAATAGAGAGCAAATGCTTCTGTAATGAAAATGAGTAATAGTGTTGCACCATAAGCAATGCTTGGATCATCTTCGAGCTGCGATCGCGAAATTTCTTGCTGCAAAAGCTCTTGAGTCTGTAATTTGCTCCATTCTGCTGAAGTAAATGGATATTGCTGCGAATGCTCAATCACACTCCTACGCCATTGTCCTACAATTTGCTGAGGCAGGTCTTGAACCCTCTGGCATAATTTAATCGGATCATGCCCCCAGGCTGAGATCGTCTGTTTGAGCAGACTTGTACTGACTCGAACCGCATAGTCTGCCCCGACGTGGCTGCGGAAATAAGACTGTCCCCCATGTCCGTCTGATATCGCCGTTAACAACATTCGCTGCTGTTCAAATTCTATGGTTTCACAGTGAATGGCATCTTGATTCACTAATCCGGTTCGTTGATGAGCAGCGCCTTGAATCGATTTACCATCGCAGCACCAGTAAAGATTATTCATAACTATCTTTATTCGGATGGATCTTGATCAACTTAACTCACCAAACATCATCAAGCGTAGCTACTGGAACTGGGGTCGATAATGGAATGGGTAGGCTGCCGATCGAATGATTTTGGGATAAACTAGCAGGTGCAGAAGCTGCTTTGAGAACAGCAGTAGAAGCCCATTTAATCTGCCGTACCAAAGCTTCAGGATTATTTGCTCGAAGTGGTTTAAGGTCTATATGACCAATAAACTGCTGAAGCACTTCATAATCTGCATCTCGCCCGATTGCGATCGCAACGCGAATCGCTTTTCTTCCCCACGGTTCATTGAGTAGAGCATTTAATCCTTTGAGATAGTTATCGGTTGGTTGTCCATCTGAAACCAGAACTAATACAGGCGGAAGTGCTCGATTACTCATCTGGGGCGATTTGAGATGAGTTGCAACTTCATGTAACGCAGCGCCTAAATCAGTCAGTCCATTTGCGACAAGAGGATTCCAGTGAAAAGACTGGAGTGGAGTGGGGTCTGAAATGAGCCAGTTTGCACCCGTTGAGAACTGAATGGCTCGAACTAAAACTTGTGCGTTAGGATTACCTGCTGCCGCTGCTTTCATATGGGGAATGACTTCCTCAATTGCAGTATTGAGCGATTGAATTTTACCGTCAACTGCCATCGATTCTGAACAGTCACAAATCCAGATAAAGTGCAATGGACGAGTTGCCATTTTCCCGCCCGGTAGATCAGGCATCGCTGTAAAGAGATCTGCTTTTTGGTGAGGTTGAGAACTTGTAAAAGCATCAAGTGTAGACGGCGATTCAATGTCTTGCAGTGCGGTTAGAACTTCTAGTGCAGAGCTATAGCGATCTTGAGGACGCTCTGCCAGCATTCGGGTTAGAATCCGAGCAAAAGCGTCACTCACCTGGGTGTAGGATCGCCATCGTCCTGTTTCGATAGGATGGATAAGGATATGAATGGGTTGTCGTCCGGTGAGGAGGACGATGGCACTCATTGCTAGGGCATAGAGATCGCTACTTGGATAACAGTGTCCTTGGCTCAGTTGCTCGAATGGAGCGTAGCCAACTTTGCCGACAAATGATGAGGGAATGCCATACATCATTGCGCGATCGTCATTGTGCAAAAGTGCTTGCGTTCCGACTCCGAAGTCAATCAACACGGGAGTATGTTTCGATTGCATCATATTGTCGATCGAAACATCGCGATGCAAAATCCCTTGAGCATGAACGGTACTAAAAACAGGCAAAAGTGCTTTAAGTAATTGAATGACTTCTGCTTCTGAAAAGACTTGATTGTGGGCAAGGCGATGATGGAGCATCGCCGCAAAGGTTTCACCTTCGATCAATTCTTGCACCAAAAATAACCGTTCATCTTCCTCAAAGTAAGCAAAAAATTTGGGGATTTGCGGGTGTTCGATTTGATGTAGAATCTGCGCTTCTCGGTAGAATAAGTCTCGTGCTTTTCGCAAGCTTTGATGACTGATCCCTTTGGGTGCAAACTCTTTCAAGACACAGGGTTCCTCGAATCGCTCCATGTCGAACGTGAGATAAGTGCGTCCAAGTCCGCCTTGTCCGAGTACAGAGTGAATGCGATAGCGATGGTGAATGATCGTTCCGGCAGGAATTTCTGCTTTCATGGCGAAATCATTTGTTTAAGGGGAATGTTGGTCTAAATTGAGGCAGAGTACTACTGTGCAGAAATTGGTTTGATCTGACTTGCTGCCGTGATCCGTACCTCTCCTGTTTGGTCATTCGGCTTCACACCATTGATTGCAATCCGATCGAGTTTTGCAAGTTCTGTGACACCTGCATTTGCCAAAACACTCTTCGGTATGATCACACGATGCATTTTGCCGTTGTCAAGCTGGAGGTTCAAGTATTCTGTTTCTTCATTTGCATGACCAAATCCGTTGACTCGACCCGTTAGAGCATTGGTACAGCTAAATTGAATTTGCTCTCCTGCTGTCCAGCGAGTTGGATCAGTACAAGCTAGAAATTCATCGACTCGCTGAGCAATCTTGAGCAGTTCAGCGTAGTCTCCCGGTGTTCCTTCACTGTAACGAGCCGCTCTGCGAGTCTCTTCTGGAGCTTCTAACAGTGCTTTACGCAGTTGCTCTCGCTCTGGCTGAGCGATCTTGGGAGAAAGATATACGCCTGCGGTCGGGATAGCACGACTGGCACTGATCAATCGGAGTCCACTCCGGAAACGTTGACGTAGTGCTCTGAACCGTTCTGGAAGATCTGTCGGTGGTTCGTCTGTGATCCATTCTGAGAAGATCACACCCACATCCGCTTTACCTTCTAAGACTTTGTTGCTTGACGCAACAGGTGTGGCATTATTGGGATCAACACGCAAAGTTCGTCCGTAGGAGTCATAGACGGGAACATAGAAAAAGGGACTGTCGATGTTGCCGAGTGCGATCGTGGTTTCAGGATTACGGTTGAGATCTTCAAGGGTTCTGATGGGGCTATCTACTCGTGTGACCAGTGCAACCTTGAAGTCATCTGTGTTAGATCTCCGATTTCTCGCAGCAAATTCATATTTATTCTGAATCGCACTGGCTGAGAGTAATGGATTGAAGGTAAATACCATATCCCAAGCTTGAGTTTTGAGCTTCGCTCTCACTTCCTCAAAGGACTCTCTTCCGGTTGCTTCGATAAATTCGATTTTGACATCAATGTTGCGACCGAAGCGTTTGGGGAGTTCAGCTCTTAGGTATTCTACAAGCGTCTCGTAGCCTTCTTTTGGATTGAAAGGAGGCTGATTCGATTGACCTTGAGGTGCAGGATTCTGTCCCGGACTGGGAGGCGGGGGAACATAGACACCGACGGTTAGAGTATTGATCGGAGCAACCATTTGTGTTGAGCCATCTTTAATCTTCGCATCTGATATACCTGAGAAAAACGTAGGAACGGAGGCAGATGCACCGATCACAGCGATCGCACCAATCACACCTAGCGCAAGCAGTCCTCGTGTCAAACGCTGTTTCTCTGTAACGAATGTAGCAGACTGTTCCTCTGACTTCCCTTTCGGCAGAAAAGGAACGATTGGCTTTTTAGGCTTTAATGTGTCAGATTCTAATTTTTTAGAGTCTGAAATGCCTAACGCCAATGCCCATGATTCGACTGCCCAACGTGCAACTTCAGGTTGGAGTCCATGATGCTCAACTAAGCGCAGTGCTAAGCGCTCGATTTGGACTTGAGGAGAAACGGACACTTGAGAAGAGAGTAGCTCTTCTGGAATCGAATCATTTAATGCGGTGGTTAAAGCTTGTCGTTCCAGTTTATAGTATGCCAATCGATCGTTGAGATAGCCGCGCCATTTTTGCAGATTTTCAGGAATGTTACTTCCAAGTTCTTCGACTAACTCTCTTAAAATTTTCCGAGATGCATTATCCATGATGTCATTTCCTCTCGTAAAGTTTGTAGTTTTTTGTGAAAGTTGGGCGACTACATGCGGATTTCGCCCATTGCGCTGCCGAAAAGAATTTTGAGTCCTGAGTGTAAAGGCAGCATTTGCAGAGGTTGAATTTCTTGGACGTTTCCATCAGATGAAATTGCTGTCCAAGGTGTTTCAGAAAGGTTTTGCAGAATCAGTTCAGCACGATCGAAGTGGGGAAGCACCCGTGCTAAGGGCTGAGAAAAATCATAAAGACGATCGGGTTTAAGATGATGCGGATACAAAAAGGTATCAAAATTCAGCACAACAATATTTGTCGCATCAATCCGGATTCTAGGAGGGACTTGCAAAGGTTCATGACAATGCCAGCAAGATTTAGTACTCCCAACTGCTGTTCTGAATGATTCGATATCGTGGAAATTTTCTGCTTGACAGTGTGAGCAGTAGAAAATCGAGTCTCGAAGTTTGACCATGACAGAGCGCCACATACTTTCTCGCACTCGTCCTTGTTCTGGATCGCGCAGCCCAATCGTAAAAGATTGCACAAAGAGTGACTTGAGAAATTCAGGATAGATTGACCAAAACGCGATCGCATTCGCACCCGCTTCACGACTTGCATCGTCGGATTCAGAAGTTTCCGAGAGAGCAGCGTTAGATAAGTTATCTGGGTCAAAGATGAACACTGGATCATGACCACAAAGCTGCATCCGAGCAGGCAAATCAAGACAGGGAATGTCTAATACTTTTTTGCCATAGAGGGGATGGTGATTATGAAAGAGGTAAAAAAGTAAGACTGCAAGCGAATATAAGTCAGTGCGCTTACTGGGCAAAGCTTCACGGCGAACAACTTCTGGAGCCATAAAATCCGGCGTTCCGAGAATGCCTCCACTCGTCGATTGGTCGATCGTGACGTTATCGTTGTCGCTAATTAAGATTTTTCCAGTATGCGGATGAAAGAAGACATTACTAAATGAAATATCGCGATAACACAAGCCATGAGCATGAAGTTGTAAAAAGCTATCTGCAAGTTCTAGCCCAATCGTCGCGAGTGTACGAAAATTCAGTTTTACTTCTCGCTTGACTAAATCTGAAATGCTACGGTAGCCTGCTTCTCTCAGCCGCATGATATAGCCAAATCCAGCGATTTCAGGAGAAGTGACGATTGCCAATGGCCAGAGAAAACGATCGTTGGGCGCTCCTAAATGCACAACTTCACTGAGACGATCTAGTAACCCAACATCCTGATGAATGTAGTAAGAGTAAAACCATTTTAGGGCTACAGGTCGATCGCTTAACTGAGTTCGATAGACTTCACCTTGAGTTCCACTGCCTAAAAGCTCCTCGACTTGGCAAGGAAGACCCGTTGTGGTGTAGATGCGCTGTGTGGGTGTTAAAAGCTGGCTCATAGTTACTTCGCTTTAGGTCACGGGACAATCATCACTCGAATCAAGCTTTCAAGGATTGCATTTTTCTGCCAGTCTCAGTGCCAGAATCGTTAATGATCAAGGCGTTCTTGCCCAGCGTCCGACCCATTCTCCGCCCCGAAATCGCCAACGCGGAAAGAGCAGTCGCATCAGCACCCAAGATGAGATGTAAATCGCAAGCCAGACTAGACTGTAGTGCCCGAAAAAGCGATCGAGATGTTGAGCCGCATCTGCTGTCCCTGGTAACCCAATCCAGCGAATGACTCCAGCTAGAAATAGCCCTTCCACGATCGCTGCCGCGAACTGAAAGACACCGGGCCAATCATGATCCCAGAGATATTGCTGGAGACGATGATATAAAATATCCCAAACGACTCCAAATCCCCAAACGTAAAGTAAAACCCAAAAGTAGACAGTTCCAGGGGCATTGCCAATGTATCCTTGACTAAACAGAAAGCTGATGAAAATCCCAATCGTTGCTAGCAAAAATGTTCGAGTTTGCCACCGTCCAATTAAAGTTGGGGTCATTGCTACTACCTCTTTTCAATTTATAATTGTTACTAGGGAGCTTGATTTGCTGCCCACTTGAACCATTGCCAAAGTGATCGCATTCCTTCGATGTGATGCACATTCGGGGCGCGAAATTGAGCTAAACTCTCGGTCGCTCGATGGGCAGCGTACTGTAATCCTAAAAAGGTATCGACAGGAGCATAAGGACCTCCAAGCGTGATGATCCCAGCAGCATACATGTGAGCACGATCGTTTCGCATTTTCTTGATCTCGAAGCTATTCTCAACGTGTAACCGCCCTTGCGGATTGAGATCGAGATTGTAGTGAGTGATCAAATCATTCAGCAGTGGATTGTCTCTAGGATTCGAGACTAACCCTGTACAATCAATCACAAAATCTGCTTCAATTTTGTCGAACCCTGAATACTCACGATTTCTGACGAATGTAATCGGTTTACCATTCGCACTACGTTCTACTTTCTCAACTTGACCAAACTTGAGGATATACCACCCCTCTCGAATGCCTTGTTTTACGATTTGTCGCCAACGTCCTCGACTCGCCGTCGTTGTTCCTCCCCAAGATTCTAAAAGCTCTCGACGTTGCAGAGGATCAGACGCTTCTAAGCGCGATCGCATATCCCCTCCCCAAGTTGCTTTGGGCCAATTGAATGGCTGAAACTCCCACTGATTCTCGACATATCGCTTAGCAACTCCAAACTGATTACCACGCTTCGGGGAACGGCTCAAATGAACTAAGGTAATATTAGGATTTTGTTTTCGGGCTTCGTAGACGCGATCGAGAATTTGCGATCCAACAATGCCAAATCCTCGAACGAGGACAGTTCCTCCATACTTTTCTAGATGCTCAAAGATATGGTCATGTGGCTCGTAGCCTTGGACAACCGATTTTAAGTCTTGAGTCGTTTCACGATAATTCTGTAAGTCAGGAAGCAGCTTGAGCGCAGGATAACCTGTACAGAGATGAACATAGCGTGCGATCAAAAATCGATAGTTCGGCGCACCAGGAGGACGAGTTGCAGAATAAGCAATCACATAGCGCCCATCTTCGGTCTTGCGAATGCTGCGAACACTGCCATAGCGCCACATGCGATCCCAGCTAATTCGAGTCGCTTCTCGATCCATTGCGTCAAAGACATCTCTCGCTCTTGGCGTATAGGTATCTGCTAGCACGGGTTCTGAAAAGACTTGCCATAGAAATCCAAGTGCGGCTCCGAGTTGTCCAGTACTGACTGATCGACAAGCATCGCGCAAAGCATAACCGGGCCATCCCCAGATGTTATCTGGGCAAGAATCAGATCCAGATCGAATGCGCTTATAGCGAGGGATTTGACAGTTTCGCAGCAGTGTTTCGTACCGTTTATAAGGCTTTTCTTGAATACTTAGAACTGCAATCTGCTCTGGTTTCACACCTGCAATCCGCAGTGTATCGACCCAAACAAAGCTGCCCATCCCACCCCCGATCGCTGCATAGTCGATTTCATCAACTGGATAGCCAGATGCATGAAGTGCAGAGACTGAAACTCGATCGGCTGCAAATAGAGCGGGAGGTGGAAAGAATGAGCGATGTAAAGGTGAAAGAAGATTTTCCTGAGTCTCGATCGCATCGGTTTCAGGATGAAAGACGATCGTGGATGGAGGAGGGGCTGAAACTTCCGCCGCAGAGGTAATTTCAGTCAAAGGTGCAACGATTGTTGAAAGTCTAGGCTGTGCAATTGTCGAAAGACTTGCGTCTACGATCGTCGCTTGACTTAGAGATTGCGGGATAGTAATTGTAATGTTGTACGAACCAACTTGTAGCACATCGCCATTCTGGAGGGGATGCTGCTGACCCTTGATTTTTTGACCATTTAGAATAGAACCGTTCGCACTGCGATCCTCAATGATGAGTTGATTGTTCTGATCGGCAATCCAGGCATGAAACCGTGAGATTTTTTGGTTGGCATCAAGTAGGACAACTTGGGAAACAGGTTGTCCATGGTTCGTTGTCGGTAGCTGCGCGAGTTCTCGACCCAGCGCGATCGGAGTTTCAAATTGGTGCTGCTGTTGTTCTTCAGTGATGGGATCGTCCCATGTGAGTTGAATTTGCATCGCCTAAAACCTGATGAATGATGTCTAATTTCCGTCATAGATGACACTAGCGCCGAGGACTTGGTATCCGCAGTGGCAGGTCAGGAGGGCATAGTCAGCCGGGAGCAGGTGCGCTCCTTTGGGATTCGTACATTTGCAGACAAACCGCGATGTTGTGTTAGCAATCCCGATCTGCTGAGTATTCTGTAAGTTTAAGTCTAGTACTTTGACCCGAAGTGTCAGTTTTCCGAGTTTGATTTGGCAGTTTTCTGCAATCGGAACTTCTTGGGTGATTACAGTTTGTCCATTGACGATCGCAGGGTTGGGAGGAGTGCGATCGCGCGTGAGGTTACGAATGTAGAATTGCTGGACTTGATCGTTCCAAAAGAGTTCGAGATGCAGACCAGAGACGGTTCTAGCAATGTTGGGATCGGGGTGCTGCAAGATCACATCACAGCGATCTCGATCTCGTCCGATTCGGATGCTGCGAGGAAATTTGGTTTGATCTTGTAATGAGAGTGTTTGTGAACAGTTGCGATTTTCTTCCTGCCATTCCAGAGTAAGGCGCTGCATGATCGATTCAACCCAGATGTGAGAATGTGGATAATCATCAAGGAGTCTTGAAGTGATTTATTTTTAAGGCTAGAGGAATAGCTGAAGTAAGCTATCGGTGCTTTCTGCAGACTTGCTGGCTGGTTTAAGCGAATGAGATTGCAGAAAAGTACAACGATCTTGACAGAAATATCAAATCTATCTGCATTGCGAATCTCCTAATCTATAAATCAAGCAACCGAGCAATCACTTAAACCTGGTTCTGAAGTTGCGAATAACCTACTTCTAAACATAGGAGAAACAATCATGACAACGAACAGCAACAACAACGATGCAATCTTTACTCCATTGACCGAAGACGAAGCTGCAACATTGAATGGTGGTCGCTATTGCTATTATGTTCGGCTTTGGCGGCGAGTATGCTACTGGTACGGTTGCTTTTTTCAATCCTACACTGCAATTCGCTGCTACTAATCCTGGGTAGTTGTCCGAATAGAAACGCATCATCTCTCGAGAGATAGCTGTTAGAGAACAGAGGTGTTTCGACAAGAGGCACCTCTTTCCTAAACCCGCAATGACAAGAGAATTATGAAAAGATACCATTGCATCCGACAACAAGGTGAAGCTGACTGCGGAGCCGCTTGTCTAACCACGATCGCGAAACACTATGGTTCCAAAGTCAATCTGAAACAGGTTCGAGACTGGGTAGGGACGGGGCAGTCTGGGGCAAACCTTTGGGGACTTCAGCAAGGCTCTGAAAAATTGGGCTTTAATGCTCGTCCGGTTAAAGCCGCTCCTAATGTGCTCGATCGCATTCAAGAAGCACCTTTACCTGCAATTTTGCATTGGCAAGGAACCCATTGGGTTGTTCTATATGGAAAAAAAGGTCGTGATTTTGTAGTTGCCGATCCAGGAGTGGGAATTCGCTATCTCTCTGCTATAGAACTCGCAGAAGGTTGGAATGATTGGGTCATGCTGCTGCTTGAACCTGATCCCACTCGCTTTGGAAAAGAGGAGCAAGGACAACCCGATCGCAATTCTAAGAGCCAGCGTTACAATTATTTCTGGTCTAGACTTTCAGCTTATCGTGGTATTTTAACTCAAGCATTTTTGATCAATGTTGTAGTCGGATTTCTTTCACTTGCGTCACCTATCTTAATGCAGCTCCTCACAGATGATGTGCTAGTTCGAGGAGACTTGAAACTTCTTAACACAATCGCGATCGCGGTCATCACGATTCTGGTTGTGAATAATTTACTAGAGCTAGTGCAGTCTAATTTGATCACTCACTTTGCTCAGCGATTAGAACTGGGGTTAGTGCTTGATTTTTGTAAGCAAATTTTACGATTGCCCTTGAGTTACTACGAATCGAGGCGGAGCGGAGAAGTTCTCAGTCGCTTGCAAGATATTCAACAGCTCAACTATCTTGTTTCTCAAACAATTGTGAGTTTACCGAGTCGGTTCTTCGTGGCGCTCATTTCGCTTGGATTAATGTTGTTTTATAGTTGGAAACTGAGCGTTTTCGCGATCGCAGTTGTGTTGCTGATGACGGTTTCTGTAGTGATCTTTCAACCGAGCTTACAGCGTAAACTGCAGCAGTCACTAGCAGTAGAAGCAGAAAACCAAGGTGTGCTGGTTGAAACTTTCAAGGGGGCATTAACTGTTAAGACGCTGGTTGCAACTCCACAATTTTGGGGAGAATTTCAGAATCGTTTTAGTCGATTAACAACTTTGAATCTCCGCACGAATCAGATTGGTATCTTCAACAATAGCTTTTCTGGACTCGTTGCAAGTGCAGGCGGAATTGGCTTGCTGTGGTTTGGTGGGCAATTAGTCATCTCGCCAGCGGAGCAGTTAAGTATTGGACAACTCTTTGCCTTCAAAGCCATGAATGATAATTTGACACTCTTGATCACAACAGTGATTGGATTTGTCGATGAACTGACACGAGTCAAAGCTGCAACTGAACGGCTCTCAGAGGTGACACAAGCGACTCCTGAAGATGCGAATCATCCTGATCGACCTAGTGCAACGATTTCACCCGATGCAGCGATCTCGCTCAATAATGTCAGTTTCGATTATGCTGATGGCACTCCAATCTTAGAGAACTTCTCAGTTCAGATTCCGGGAGGGCAAGTTACTGCGCTGATTGGGCAATCTGGCTGTGGAAAAAGTACTCTTGTGAAACTTCTGGCAGGACTCTATCCGCTGAGCACAGGAAATATTCGGATTGGCAACTATAATCAAGCAGATTTATCCTTATCGAGCTTACGTCAGCAAGTTGTACTGGTCGTTCAAGACGCGCATTTTTGGAACCGATCGATTATTGATAACTTCCGCTTAGCTGCGCCGGATGCAACTTTTGATGAGATTGTTGAAAGCTCCCGTCTGACTGGAGCCGATGATTTTATTAGTAAATTGCCGAATAAATATCAGACGATTTTAGGAGAATTCGCAGCGAATCTTTCGGGTGGGCAGCGACAAAGATTAGCAATCTCTCGTGCAATTGTTCAAGATCCTCCTGTATTAATTCTAGACGAATCCACTTCTGGGCTTGATCCGGCAAGTGAAGCGGCTTTGATGGATCAACTTCTTCAGCAGCGTCAAGGAAAAACAACGTTATTTATCAGTCATCGTCCTTCTGTGATCCGCCGCGCAGATTGGATTGTATTACTTGACCAAGGGCAACTCAAACTTCAAGGCAGCCGAGCAGAAATATTAGCGAAGGCAAACAATCAATTAGAACATCTCTATACGTCTGAAGCACAAGTAGCATAATGCCATGGACAGTCTTTCTTCTGATTCAATTCAATCAATCCGAACCGATGATTTTTTACCCTCAATCAGCCGTTGGACTTCGTTAGGTGGAATATTTCTAGTTAGTACGATTGGCATTGCGATCGCACTTTCAGCCGTCACGAAATATAACGTTTCCGTTAAAGCGAGTTCAACGGTGCGCCCTTCTGGAGAGTTGCGAGTGGTGCAAGCAGAAATGGAAGGAACAGTCAAGCAAATTATGGTGAAAGAAAACCAGTCTGTGAAGCGAGGAGATGTGATTGCTTATTTAGAAGATTCTAAGCTACAAACGCAAAGTAGTCAGCTTCGGAGTAACATTCAGCAAAGCCAGGTTCAACTCTCTCAATTGGACGCTCAGATCCGCTCAGTGCAACGTCAGTTGCTAGCAGAATCGAATTCTACCGATCGCTCGATCGCGTCTGCTGAAGCTGAAATTCGACGTGCTCAGAATGACTATCAAGAAAAGCTTTTATCCTCTCAAGCTGAGGTTCAAGATGCCAAAGTGACTTTAGATCTTGCCAAAGATGAATGGGTTCGCTATCAGCAGCTTTATACCAGTGGGGCTGTTTCAGAGCGACAAGCTAAGGAGAAAGAAACTGCTGTTCAGACTGCACAAGCTAAATTAGAGCGGGCTACTGCTGCCGCGAATCCGACTCAGGCAACAATCGCGATTTCTCAAGAAAATGTCGCTCAGCAAAAGGCGAAGGGAGAATCGACGATCGCCACGTTAAATCGCGATCAAGAAGCACTCGTTCAACGGCAAGCGGAGCTAAAAGCACAATTGATTCGGGATCAGAAAGAGCAGCAGCAAATTGAGCATGACCTAAAGAAGACCGTGATTCGAGCGACGAGTGATGGAACGGTGTTTCAGTTGAGTCTTCTAAATGCGAATCAAGTAGTGCGTCCTGGCGATAGTATTGCTCAAATTGCTCCAGCGAATACGGCTCTTGTTGCGAAGGCGAGAGTGGCAAATCAGGACATTGATAAGGTGGAGATTGGGCAACTTGCTCAACTCCGAGTGGAAGCTTGTCCTTACTCTGAGTTTGGTGTGTTGCCGGGGAAGGTGAGTGCGATCGCACCGGATGCGAGTTCATCTCAAACGGGTAGTGGGACTGCTAATGCCGCGCAGGCTACGGGAGCAGGAGGCAACGATCGTACTTTTGCTGTCACGATTAGTTTGGATCAAACAATGCTGACGAATCAACAACGGCAATGTCGGATTCAAACGGGGATGGAAGCCACAGCGAATATTGTTTCAAAAGAAGAGACTTTCCTACAATTTGTACTTCGGAAAGCACGTCTCTGGACTGATCTGTAGTTTTTTTTACATAATTTGGAGAAATTAACCATGTTTGCAAATTCAATTTCTGAGTATGCACCTGTTTCATCGCAATCGATCGAGTTACAACCGCAAGAGATGCATTTCTTTTCGTTCAAAGTCACTGCGGCTGAAAAACAAGGAATGGGATATCGCTTGCGTTCTGAGCAGCAATATCTTTGCCATTTAACGGATCAACGGTTTATCTTTGTGCCGATGTCTGGTACTCAGAAAGGATTTCAAGTCCATCACGATACGATCGAGCGATTGAAGTTAGTTAGAACACTGAATCTAGCTACGTTTGCTAAGCTGATTTTTAAGACTGCACCTGTTGAAGTAGCAGAGACAGAATGGATTGTTGCTGTGAGTTCTACAAGGTCGTCTCGAAGTGCTGCAAAGGATTTTGTGCAGTTTGGGAATGAGCTATTAGGGGTTGTTCCTGGAGGATTTCAGGTGATAGCGGATGATCCTCAAGCGATCTCGAAATTCAAACAAGAGATTGCAGCGAGTGAATTGCCGGTTGTGGTTGATTTTGTGGCTGAGAAGTGTGAGCCTTGCGTAGCGATGGCTCCGATTGTGAATGAGCTAGCAGAGCAGTTTTCTGGCAAGTTCAAAGTAATCAAGGTCGATATTGAGAAAAATCCTGCAATCATGATGCACTATGGGATTAATTGTTTTCCAACTTTGCTAATTGTGAATGCAGGTCATGTGATTGATCAGATTGCGGGTGTGGTTCCGAAGCCCGTTTTAGTTAAGGTTCTGAATAATCATCTTGCAAGACTTTAAGCTACGATTTTGTCCTGCTCCGAATGAGCAATTTGGAGCGGGGCTTGTACTTCAAATTTTATGATTTGATGAGCATGTTTAACTTACTCAATTTACTAAGATCGCGCTTAGAAAACATTGAGATTACAAGTCCTAAAATGGCGCAGTTGATTTGCCAGATTATTCCCGATCGCTGTCCTTTTGAGGGTAAAATTTCTCTGTTTGGTTACTGTATTCAGATCCCTGCCCTTTGCAAGTTCAATCCGTTTTATCGACAATTGATTCATCTGCGTCTTCGATCGCTGACTTATTTGCATTCGGATGAGCCGAGTTAGACAAAGCTTGCATTTCAATGGCTCTCATGTGATTCTTTGAAAAGATATCAAGTTTGCAGGGTGCGTTGTGGCATGAAACGATTGAGCTTTGGTCTTGCGATCGCGATTTGCGGATTGATCGCGTCTCCAGTTTGGGGGCAGAGTGCGATCGTGCCTGATAGTACATTAGGTGCTAGTAACTCGACGATTCAAGAGACGACGATTCGGGGATTGCCGAGTACTCTGATTCAAGGCGGCTCAAGCCAGGGCGCGAATCTGTTTCATAGCTTTCTCAGATTTAATATTCCGGTGGGACGAGGGGCTTACTTTGCAAACCCAGATGGGATTAAGAATATTTTTAGTCGAGTGACGGGTGCAGAGGGGAGTGAGATTTTCGGTCGGCTTGGTGTATTGGGTGACGCGAATCTCTTTCTGATGAATCCGAATGGCATTTTGTTCGGTCAGACTGGTAGTTTAGATGTCAATGGTTCATTTGCGGCGACGACTGCTAATGCGATTCAATTTGGCGATCGCGGTTCATTCGATACGACTAATCCACCGAATTCGGTTTTAACAATTGATCCTTCTGCGTTCCTGTTTACTCAGGTTCCGACAGGGAAAATTGTAAATCGTTCGATCGCTCCCGCAGGAGCAACTCCCGCAGGAATTTCTTTATCGGGCTTGAAAGTTTCAAGCGGTAAAAGCCTCCTACTTGTTGGAGGAGACATTAACTTTGATGGTGGCATACTCTCTGCTGTAGGAGGGCGAATCGACCTCGCTGGATTATCAGAACCAGGAACAATCGAATTAGATCAAGAATTGAGACTCAATGTACAGCAGAATCGAATTCGAGCTAATCTTAGCCTTAGCAATGGAGCAGTAGTTGGAGTAGCTGGAGCAGAGGGTGGAGAAATTGTTGTGAATGCAAATCGTTTCACAGCTAGTAGCGGCGGACGACTTTTCACTTTGCTTGAAACGACCGGAAATGGAGCAGATATTATTGTAAATGCAAAAACGATTGAGTTTTCTGGATTTGAAACTTTCATCTCTGGAGTCATTCAAGGAGTTCTCCCGAATGCTTCTGGTCAAGCTGGAAGTCTCATCATAAGCGCTGATCATATTAAAATTTTGAGCGGAGCAGGCATTTCTTCAATTAACTTCGGCGTAGGACAAGGAGCGAATATACAGATTAAAGCAAATTTGATTGAGTTGATTGGGAATCCTTCTACAGAACAAAACAATACCGTATTGGGAAGCCAAGCTAGGGCAGAGGGTAAAGCCGGAAATGTTGTAGTCATGACCGATTCACTTATCATTCTCGATGGAGCTGCGCTGTCTACGAGCAGCTATGGTACGGGACAAGGAGGTGACTTACAAGTTAAAGCAGATTCAATAACACTCGCTGGAGGATTGCTAAATAGTCAAGGCGCAAGTTCTTTGGGAAGCCTAGCGTACTCAGAAGGTGATGCAGGAAATGTAATTATTTCAACCAGAAGTCTTAATATCCGCAATGGTGCTTTTGTTGCAAATAGCAGCTATGGCGCAGGACGAGGTGGAAACTTACAAGTCAAAGCAGATAACGTTGAAATTGTAGGTCGTTCTCTTGATGAGCAGTTCAGTAGTTTTCTAGGAAGCCTGGCTTTTGGAAGTGGTAATACAAGAGATGTGAATATCTCGACTGAAAAACTGAGCATTCGTGAAGGTGGAGCGCTCTCCACAAGCAGTTACGGCAAGGGACGAGGTGGAAATCTTGAAGTTCAAGCCAATTTAATTGACCTAGTAGGAGTCTCTCCAAATGAAAGTAAGCCAAGTGTGCTAGGGAGTTTAGCTTATTCAGAAGGTAGCGCGGGAAACGTAGACATCATAACTGGAAAATTAAGTATTCGTGATGGCTCCTTTCTTGCAACTAGTAGCGACAGTATAGGGCAAGGAGGTAACCTACGGGTCAAAGCAGATACTGTTGAGATTATAGGACGCACTCCTAATGAGGAGTTCAGTAGTTTTCTGGGGAGCTTGGCTCTTAGAAATGGTAGTGCCGCTGGAAATACAGAACTTATCACAAGGTCGCTTCGCATTGTCAATGGTGGATCGCTTTCGACAAGTAGTTTAGGGAAGGGAAAGGGCGGCAATCTGCAAGTTCAAGCTGACTCAATCGAATTAATTGGTGCTTCTCCAATTACACAGCAGAGTAGTGGAATAACAAGCCAAGCGAGAGCAGAAGGAAATGCAGGAAATATATCGGTAACAACAAGATTTATGGCTATTCGAGATGGCGCACGACTTTCAACAAGCACATTTGATCAAGGTCAGGGAGGAAATCTCAAAGTTGAGGCGCAGTCTTTATTGTTGAGCCGTGGTACGATTGCTGCCCTAAGTACAGGACAAGGCAATGCTGGAAATATCCAAATTACAATTAACGGCAACCTCAATACACTCAATAGCCTAATTGCATCTGCATCACTTCAAACCGCTGCCGGATCAATTAGTATTACCGCAGATTCTATCCAATTACGTGGAGATAGCGACATTCGGACAGAAACTGGTGGACGAGATCGCAAAGGCGGCGATATCAATCTAACCGCCAGAGACTACATTCTTGCTTTGGAAGATAGCGATATCCTTGCGTTTTCTGTTGAAGGACAAGGCGGTAATATTACCTTCAATACTCCTGCTTTTCTAAGCATTCCTCGCTATGTTCCAACGCTGAATCAATCTCCTGCGTTTCTAGATGGCAATAATCGAGTTGATGTCAATGCAACAGGAACGGTGAGTGGCGCGATCGCGGGTGTCCCCGACATCACCTTCTTACAAAACGCACTAAATCCACTCACGCAAAGCTCGATCGACACAAATACTCTTCTTGCCAAGAGTTGCATTGTTCGCGATCGCACTACTGGCGCATTTTTCCTCAAAGGCTCTAGTGGATTGCCCATTCGACCCGGTGATCTTGCACTCGCTCCTTTCCCAACTGGAACCATTCAGCCAACAGAGCGATCGAACAGTGAGATCGTCGAACCGCAAGGAGTCTATCAACTCGCGGATGGTCGCTACATCATGAGTCGCGAGTGCCAATAGCAACTAAAAAAGTTGATACTGAATCGAAAACGTAAACCCCTTATCCTGTAGCGTATTCCCCTCATCCTTGGCAAAGATCAACGGAATCCCATAATCAAACTGAAAATCCAACCTGGGATTAATCCGCCACTGAACCCCTAAACCTAAACTTGCGAGTACTTGCGGATCAGGATTCTCAGTGCGATTATTCCAGCCGCCCCCAATCTCAAAAAATGGAGTCAATTGCAGTACTTCTGGATTTCGAGTTACCGGAACCCGCAACTCGATCGAGCCTGTCACCCCATTGTCCGTCACAACCTGATTCTGGCGATAGCCCCGCACCGTATCTACTCCCCCCAAGCTAAATCGCTCCAGTGACAACAAAGAATCAGGAGTCAATTGAGCATTAATCCGATTCACCAACACCGGGCTACCCGGCTGATTGCCCAACCGCTGCACCCATTGAAACTGACCCAACCAAGCAAAGAACTGCCCATCCGTCCCCGAATTATTGATCGTGGCATCAAACGCATCAATGCCAAAACTAAACTGCGATCGTGCAGCTAACACTCGATTCGCCCCACGATTTAGCCAATCCTGCGCAAATCGAATCACTGACACCTTCGCTCGCCCATCCTCTGGTCCTTCTGAAAATGAAAAGGGAATATTATCCAACAGAAAAGTCCGGCTCCGGCGCAAATCAAGTCCCAATGAAACAGCAAACTCAGTTTGTGGCGATCGCACAATCGGCTGACGGATTGCCATACTGATTGTCTCCGCTCGACTGCGAATGCCTAAATCATCAAAAGGAGACTCAGTAATGTTGCTATTGTTATTGCTGTAACGCAGGTTGAGCGTCGTATCACTTGGACTAAGCGGAATCGCATAATCAAAACTATAGAGGTTCAAACCACCTGTCCGTCCATATTCTGCCTTAAAGCGATCGCCCAAACCTAGTAGATTATTGTGTTGAACAAAAACACTGCCTTGGTAAGAGCCAACACTCGGAGATTGATAGTTATTGAAAACTAAACCTGCACTGATCGGCGGAGCCTCTTTCAGTTCGACTCGCAAACGGCTTTGTCCTGGCGCACTGCCTGCGGTTAAAGTCGCATTCACCTGCTCAAACAGTGGATTCAGTTGCAAGAGCTGTAGAGCTGTTCTTAGTCGATTCTGATTGAGGGGAGTTTGAGTTGCTTGGGCTAAACGGCTTTCCACATATCCTTGATTCACCCGAAGTTTTGCGCCGACAACTTCAAGCTGCTCTAACGTTCCTTCGACCACCCGAATTTCGACAATCCCATCACTAAGAAGCTGGTTATTGACGAGAAAAGCGCCCGATGTAACATAGCCCTCTTTGATGTAAAGCTCAGTAATTCGCGATCGCAGTTCAATCAAATCCTCAAAAACTGCACCTTGCCGATGATCTGCTAAAAACTGATCTCTGAGTTTGTTAATCTCATCCGTTAATACAGTGTTACCAACTATCTTGATTTGCTTAACTGGAAATTTAACGTTAGATAGAGGCGATGGATCGGCTGGAGCAGGCTGTGCTGGCTTAGGCAGTGGATCTGAGATCGGTGCAGGTGAGTTTGGTTGTGGGAGCGGCGTTTCGTTAGGCGTTGGGGTAGTCTGATCGATGCGTTCTTGAATACTAGAAGGAACACGAACGCCATCGGGAGGAAGTTGAGCAACTACGATCGCGCGTCGCAAAACTAGGTCTGTAGCACAAACAAACATTATTGCGCTGATGCACAAGGGAGCACTCAAATGGCTTACTTTCATTCGTAATAGCTTTAGTACTAAGTTAATACTAGTATTCGTTTTTAACTGATTCACACTTGCCTTTGCGAAAGTGAATCAACCATAGACTTGCTTCTTCATACTCCCAAGCAGTTAGCAGGGGAATTTTGTGTTAGAACAATACTTCAATAAATTACCATAAAAGACTTAAAATAACTCAGCATCCTGTGCTCATTCTATACTCTACAGGATAGAAAATCTTCAGGTGGTTCAGGGATCTCAAAATGGATATCCCATTGATTCGTGGTCTAAGTAATTAGATGTCAATTGGTTCTTCGCAGATTTCTGCATAGCAGTCCACCGCTTTCAGTTATAAAACTGACAGAAATCTCACATGATTGGCTGAGCTTGCCATTTTATGCTTGCAGTCAAGTCAGAAACACACCGAAACGGTTGAAATAAGCTGAATGCTTGAGAGCCACAAAAAGCGTTTCTGATAGAGCGTTTTATTTTGAGGTAATGGATGATGTCTAACCAACTGGCAGCTTTCAAAGCACTAATGATAGGAATTGCGATCGCAGCGATCGCAATTCCTGCTTACTCTGCTCCAACTCCACCCGAAGTAACTGTCCCAAACCCGTCCACATCACAATTAGGAGAAGCCGTCATCCCAACTTGTCCGAAGGATCAGCCCTTTCCTTTTCCCTCTAAAGAATGTGGGATTGGTGGAAAGCCAGGTTTAGATCCACAAGAGTTAGAAATTTTAGAAGCAGATTTGAATAATCGTGTGTACTTGAATCGTCGATTGATCGAATCGGATAAGATTCTATTGCCTCTGATTCAGATTATTTTCTAGTTTCAAGTTCAACGAACAACGATCCTGCTTTCCCTAGCTAGGGAAAGCAGGATCGTTGTTCACAACTGCGGCAGATACCAAATTAATTTGGTACTAGCTTGAAGCTCAACTAGTCTACTTTACAGCATACCAAAACTCAGCAGACGGGCTATCCTATCTGCTGAGTTGATTGTGATTCAATTGATTTATATAGGGTAATGTGAGTGAGATTTGTTCCACTTAGTAGAACGTAATCCCACTATTGTTGCAAACATCGACTCTGAATCTTTCGGACACAAATCCATCCGAAAATTCGGCTTTGAAATCGTATAGGCAGTGATCGTTACTGCGATCGCCGAATCTTACCGTTGAACTTTCACTGGGTCGTAGAATTTCTGCTCCCAAAATATCATTGTCCCAAGTTCCACGAGCAGCAGAGGAAACAAACAATTTGACAATGCTAGCTCTTCTATGACTATTTTGAACGCTGAAGTTACTTTTACTTGCAAAAGCTGCAAGTGGAGTCAGTGCAATAGTGGGTAAAGCAATCAGACTCGCAGAGATCGCTTGAGCTTTTTGGCTTCTCAACATGATAACGTTCTCCGGTTGGTGAATATGGTTTGGAGGACAGCTAACTGGGTTGGCAGAAGAGAGTTTTGAATGCAACGGGTTAGCTGCTTAATTTATAGATTAAGGAAAATGCCTGTTCAAGGGATATCTGCTTTCTGAAAATTTAGGTGCTGAATCGGGCAGGGTCACTGGCTGAAAACTACAATCTCTAGCACTTTTGTTTTAAGGGGCTGCGACCTGTGAAGGGCATTCTCGACTCATGACCAGTTGACCGTTTGCTAGGGGATAGACTCCTTGGGGTTCGACGATCGCTGCTTTTTGATTTCCGGTTGAGGGAGGATTCACAGGCTGAATGGTTCCCGTCGAATAGATCGAGAGGTCATTAGCAGTGGTCGGCAATCCTCCTGTACCTGTGATGTAGAATGTGCCATTTCTGTGATTGCGGACAATACAGCTATTGGATAAAAGGACGTTGGTGTCGATGGAAATTTGAGGCAGTTGACCTAAGTTGTTTTGCAGTTCATCTGTATCTGGAGTCGCTAAGGTGACTGTACCACTGAAACCCACGCCGGAGCTTGCTGTAATATCACTCAGATTGGTTGGTTCAGAACGAGGTTCAATGCCAAAAATGCCTCCAGTCGTAAAGATAGTAATTTTACCGCCTGTCCCTTTGAAAGCATCTGCTCTAATATCACTATTTTCCTTCGGAACTGCAATGAGAAATCCTGTGTTAATGTCGAGATTACCACCATTGCCTCCTTGACTGGCGCTGGCGGAAATTTGGCTCCCGTTGCGAAGGACAAGGCGATTAGAAGCTCGAATGTTGATATTTCCGCCAGCGATTGTTGCAGATTGAGCATCAATTTTGGCACGATCGTCGAGTTGAATCCGAGGTGCGGTAATGAAAATACTACCTGCATTGCCTGCATTTTCAGAAGCGCGTGAACTCGTGTAGATACCACTCTCAGGGCTGATGGGTGCGACTCTATTTAGGAATTGTCCACTGCGGCTAGTATAGTTTGGATCTATACCAGAGATAAGCAGTTGATCTTTAACATTAAGAGTAATTGTATTTGCTGAACCTCTATTTTCAGAGATCGCGAGAATTTGAGCACCACCAAAAATCTCGATTGTTTTGGCATCAATCTTGATCGTGCCACTGCTCCCAGTTGCGTAAGTTCGAGTATCTAGCACTGCTCCATCTGATAAATGAATTCGGTCGGCAAAAATTCGGATATTTCCTCCAAGACTATCGAGACTATCTGTAAAAGAGAAAAGCGCACTTGATCGACCATTGCTCTCTGTGCCTGAAATTGAGAGTAAAGCAACAGGTTTGTTCTCTGTTCCTAGAAAGATGTTACCTGCATCTCCTTTTCCTTGCGTGATTGCATTCAGTTGTCCTCCATTCCTCAGTGCGATTGTTTGGGCTGAGATAAATAGATTCCCTCCTTTACCTTCTCCACCTTGTATTACGCTACTGGAAATATAACTACTATCATCAAGGGAGATTTGGTCTTGAACCTCAATCGTAATATTTCCTGCATTTCCTTGACCAAATGTACTCACATTTAAATCAGTATTATCAGTCATTTCAAGGGCGCGTGCAGAAAGTACGATGTTTCCCCCATTGCCGTCCCCGCCTTCGTTAACTTGGCTACGAATAGCACTTCTAAACTTACCATCAGGAGTCACACCACTCAAACTGACTTGATCGCGAATTTGCAGTGTGATATTCCCTGCATTGCCAATCCCATTGGTGTTAGCAAGCAATTGCGATCCGTTCGCGAGATCAAGAGTATGGGCAGTAATCAGTAAATTTCCTCCGTCACCCTGTCCTCCTTGAAGCACACTACTGAAAATGTCACTATTGTTTAGAGTAAGACGATCGCGGACTTGAATCCTAACATTGCCTGCATTGCCTACTCCTTCTGTGTTAGCGACCAATTGAGATCCATCCATCAGTTCAAAAGTATTGGCGGTGACAAATAGGTTGCCGCCATTACCTGCTCCAGTTTTCTCCACCTTATTGAAAATATTGCTACCCCTGAGTGAAATACGATCGAGTACCTCAATGATGATATTTCCTGCATTTCCTGTACCTAAAGTACTAGCGTTCAGACGTGCGCCAGCACTCATCTCAAACCTATTCGCAGCAATATCAATATTGCCACCTTTACCTTCTGCACCTTCTCCAACTCGGGTGAAAATCGTGCTTCTCAATTTCCTGTCATCAGGAGTCGTTCCACTGAGTGAAACCAGATCACGGACTTGAATCTTAGCATTGCCTGCATTGCCCGTACCGTCTGTACTCAGAACGAGTTGTGAGCCATCTGTCAGTTCTAGAGTATGGGCAGTAATCAGTAAATTTCCCCCGTTACCTCTACCTTTTTTTCCGACATTATTGAAAATATTGCCATTTCTGAGTGAAATGCGATCTTGAACGTTGAGGGTAATATCGCCCGAATTGCCTTTGCCTTCTATTCCAGTAATTAACTGTGCACCGTCACTGAGTTCAAGTGTATTTGCAAAGATGTTAATGTTACCACTTCTACCTTCTCCATTGCTTCCGACTTGATTGGAAACTAGACTTCTGGATCCTGTTGGATTAATGCCACTGAGCGAGATACGATCGCGAACTTGAATCGTAAAATTGCCTGCATTGCCCACTCCTTCTGTGTCAGCAATGAGTTGAGACCCATTCATCAGTGCGAGAGTATTGGCAGTAATAAATAAGTTGCCGCCTTCACCTTTTCCGGTCTTCTCCACTCTATTGAAAAAGTTGCTACTACTGAGTGAAACCCGATCTTGTACACTGATGGTCACATTTCCTGTGTTGCCTGTACCGAATGTACTAGTCGATAATTTTGCGCCATTAGTGAGTTCGAGAGTGTTGGCAGTAATAGATAGGTTGCCGCCATTTCCTTTTCCTGTTACCTCAACATTGCTGAAAATACTGCTATTGTCGAGTGCAACTCGCTCTTGGGTCGTGATGGTCACATCCCCTGCATCCCCTGTGCCGGATGTGCTAGCCGATAAGCTTGCTCCATCAGTCAGTTCCAGAGTGCTAGCAGAAATTGTCACATTGCCCGCGTTTCCTTTCCCATTTGTACTTGCGACAAGTTGTGACCCCTCACTCAGTTCGAGAGTATTGGCAGTGATAGATAGATTTCCACCAGTGCCTCTTCCTGTCCTCCCAATATTGTTGAAAATATCGCTATTGTTGAGTGAAACCCGGTCTTGGACGGTGATAGTCACATCTCCTGCATCACCCATGCCGAATGTACTAGCCGATAATTTTGCTCCATTAATAAGTTCGAGAGTGTTTGCAGTGATGAATAGACCTCCGCCGTTGCCTTTTCCTGTTTTCTCAACATTGCCAAAAATACTGCTATTGTTGAGTAAAACTTGGTCTTGGACGGTGATGGTGGCATTCCCTGCATGCCCTGTACCGAATGTGCTAGCCGATAAGCTTGCTCCATTAGTCAATTCGAGAGTGTTTGCAGTGATAGATAGATTTCCACCAGTACCTCTTCCTGTCTCCCCAACATTGCCAAAAATATCGCTTTTGTTGAGTGAAACTCGATCTTGAACAGTAATAGCTATATCCCCTGCATCCCCTGTTCCTAACATACTAGCCGATAAGCTTGCTCCATCAGTCATTTCTAGGGTATTCGCAGTGATAGATAGATTGCCACCCCTGCCGTTGCCTCCTTTTTCAACTCGACTCAAAATTGCGCTCCCAAATTCTCCATCAGGTGTTGCGCCGCTCAGTAAAACTCGATCGCTAACTTTTACCGTCACATTCCCCGTATTTCCTGTTCCGAAGCTACTTGCACTAATTTGAGAGCCTCCAGTCAAAACTAAAGAATTTGCTGTAATCGTTAAATTACCGCTATTACCTGTACGATTTCGATTCACATCATTCTGGATACGACTGGATTCTATGAGTTTTACTTCCCCTGTTGCATTTAGAGTAATATTTCCTGCTTGAGTCTTGTCTGTACCATCTGATGAGTCAATTCCTGCTATAAGCTTGCTACTATCTAAAAGAATGTTCCTAGCAGTAATGCTAATATCACCTTTTTCCAAATTCGACACATCAACTTTTGCATCATTACTAAACAACACATCTGCTCGATCAACATTCGCCGGAAATCTCAAACTCCCATTCGGATTCAATCCGACCTCGCCTGTGCCTGCGATCGCACCAATTTCCACCCGACCACCAAACGCATTTAACTGCCCGCCATCAACAGTCACATTGCCCCCCAACAACGTGAGATTCTGCCCATCTGGAACATGCAACCCTAAAAAAGAACTTCCAGAGCGGATTGGAGCGTTCGAGTTAACTGTGATATTCCCAACTGGAAGCTGATTAAATAGAAATGCTGAAGGATCAATGTTGAGAACATCTGCAACACCTTCAGGGCGACTGGCACTAAAACTGCCCTGATCGCCAAACTGAATTGCATTTGCTGTCGTTGCAACAAATGAGCGATCAACATCTAATGTCGCATCTTTCCCAAACACAATCCCGTTGGGATTGATTAAAAATAGATTAGCATTTGCCGCAAACAGTCTACTACCTTGGCGACTCGCTGTTCCCAATCGTCCGAATATCTGTGACGGATTCTTCCCGGTCACTCGTGCCAAAATATTTTCAATTCCTGTATTCGGACTGATGATGTAAACATTACGTCCTGCTGCTACATTGAAATCTTGAAAACTATGAAATAAGTTTCTTCCCCGCTCGGCTCCCCCTTCAATTACATCCGTGAAAGCATTGAAAGGATTGACTTGCGATCGCTCATTGCCCAAAGTACTATCTGGAACAATCTGCGCTCTAGCGGGCACAATCATTGCTCCAACTGCTGCAATCGTCACGCCAATTTGCCAAAGCCGATGGCTCAGCCAACCTAAATTCGCCACAGTGATGCCCCCAATGCTTCCACGCAACGTAAAGAATCAAACCTTACGTAATTTTACGCAAATGCAGTCAAGACTAACCTACCACTAAAAAAATCTCTTGCCAAGCCGCTTTACGCAAACCCGCGCCACAGCGCGATCGCACGCCGCACCGCCGCATCTGCATTCACCACGCCTGCACCTGTGAACTTGTCAAACCCAGGTTGAGCTACATCAGTAGCAGTCTGTACCAAAATCTGACGCACCTGAGCCGCAGATAAAACCGGATTCACACTCAGGAGCAAAGAAGCAATCCCCGTTACCTGTGGAGTCGCCGCAGATGTGCCATTGAAATCTGATTGATACGTGAATCGCACAGAATCTCCAAACGTATCACGGCTAGTTGGAGCAATCACCTCTGAAGGAGCCATAAGCGTTAAACCCTCTCCATACTGCGATCCCCACCAGGATGGATATTCAATTCGAGTACCCGGAGTCGTTGTTTGTCCAAACCTATTCTGTGTACCCCAGACTGCTCCCACCGCAATCACATTGTTATACAATCGAGCTAAATTCGCAGGAGACGCAATCCCTTCAATCCTTAGATGCCCATCATTACCCGCAGCAATCACAAAAACAACATCTGGATTGTTCTTAACAATTTCTTCTAGCCCGGTACTATAGTTCACCCCAAAAGACTTGGGAATACCTAAGCTCAGATTAATCACTAAGCGATGACCCGTCTGACGAGCTTGATTGATAATTTGCTGACTCCCCTCGGCAAGGCTCAAATCTCCCCAATTTCTCCCCAAAATATCAACATGGATCACCGTTGATTTCCAATTAATGCCACTCATCCCAATCCCATTATCTGTCGCTGCTGCAATGATGCCTTGCACAGCAGTTCCATGATTCTCACGTCCATCATCTGCAAATTGACCTGCTAGCGCACGGGTCGAACCTAAATCCAAATGAGGAGCGTTTGAGCGATCGAGCGAGAGTCCAGTATCTTCTACCCCAATCAAAACATTCGGTGATCCTGTTGTAAATCGCCAAGCATTCTGCACCCCGATCATATGAAGATTCCATTGCTGGCTAAACAAGGGATCATTCGGTACGATCGCAAGATTCACAACACGATCCGCAAACTGAATGCTCTCAATGCCTTCAAATAGAATTTGTCTGCCATCATTGAAATCGATCGCATCAAAGATCCGAGTGCCAGTTCCTGGATTGTAGGCAACTCCAGCTTGGTTTGCCCAATTAAAACGAACACTGCTAGAAGAAGTGCTAGAGAGATCGAGGAGATCTCGTCTACCACTGCCAAAATCAGTATTGCCATTTCCAGAAATAATGGTGCGAGCAATGGCTGATGAAACTGTGAACGTGTCTGCCCGAAATGTGCCTACAATCTGCTGGGTGTTAACACTAAACGTCGTTAGTTTTTCATTAGCAAGGAGCGCATCGGATTGAGTCAAACGCGCGGCGGAAAATTGTCGATCGAGGTTGAAAGAATGCGGGCTGTGATCGAAGAGCGCACGAGATCCTATAGGTTGATGACGATCAAGTGAAAGCCAGTCTGATTGGGTCGTTTTAGTTGCTAGCATTCTCTACTTCTCCGAACACAAGCGCGTCAATGAAGAAACCACACTTTCACAGTGACATGATTTGAGAACACAGCTTTGCCGAAAACTGCAATTTCAATCCGCTAAACTTGTGCTCGACTAAAGAGGGGCTGAAAGAGCACGCGCATTTGCAACCATACGATCAACCACAAATGCAGCCTCTGATCCAGACGCTCCAACGATTCGCATGACTTCGACAACCGTTTGACTCGTGACTGGAATCGCCTGTCCGGTACGCTGATAGTAGAGATAGACGATTTGAGAAATCGCTTCAGCGAGGTATCTTTGCCGATCAGAATAGGTGCAAGTTTGAGCTTGATCGGGATCAGAATTGCGATCGCAAGTAGAATTTGCTTTTGCAGGCGCGATCGATGTGAGTAGCATTGTAGCAGTCAGGATTGATAAGCCAAACCAGGATTTGAGTTGCATAATCATCTCGAAAAGGATATCCATATGCTAGAAGCGATGGGAGCGAATGTCCTTTGTACATCTGGACAATTTGATGGCAGAAATCGGCAATGGAACTGGCAAAAAGCTTCAGTCTTCTGATCAGAGGCAGACCGTATTGTCTAGACATGGGCATAGAAATTTAAGGAGCTTTCTGCATGGTTTGCAAGTCTTCTTTTCAATTAACTCGTTTCGTTGCTTCTGGGCTGATTGCTGTTTACAGTGCGATCGCTGCTGTTACGCTGAGTGAATTTACTTTAACCATTCCAAATTTAGATCCATCTCGTGCGGCGCAAGCTCAGGAGAGTAATGCTTCGGCTGAGGATGTCTATCGTAAAGTGGCTCCCTCGGTTGTGTATATCTCGACTGAGAAAGGACGAGGCAGTGGAGTGATTGTGGATGCAAATGGATTGATTGTGACGAACGCGCATGTTTTAGAAGGGGCACGACAAATCGAGGTTGAGCTACAAAATGGACGAAAATTTGCGGCTCAAGTTGTCTCAATGGGAAGTCCAGACTGTCTCGATCTGGCGATGCTAAAGATTGAAGCGACGAATTTACCGACCATTAAATTCGCCGCACAGAACGCGATTCAGCGGGGTCAGCGAGTTTATGCGATCGGCTATCCCAGAGGGATTAAACCTTCTTCGATTACGCAGGGCATTGTGAGTAATCTCGATAACGATCGAGGTTTTATCCAAACTGATGCTTCGATTAGTCCTGGGAATTCTGGAGGCGCGTTGCTCAATCATCGTGGTGAGCTTTTAGCAATTAATACTCTGAAGGGACTGGATGAAAACGTGGGGATTAATCTGGCAATTTCAGTAGATAGAGTACAGGTGTTGCTGCAAGCGATGAAAGAGAATCTTTCGCCAGTTTTGGGTCAATATTTGATTCCGGTTGGCACTTCTGCTTTACTCGCTTCTCAATTATCTTTAGGTAGCACTCAGCAGGGCAGTTTACAAGCATCGAGCCATCTTTTTTGTGGGGATGGAAGTCGGGCGAATATTTATCAGTTTGAGGGAGAAGCGGATCAACCTGTAATGATTGGTATGACGAGTGCTGAAATTGGGTCTTACTTGTTACTTTTAAGTCCTGATGGCAAAGAGTTGAGTCGTGTGGAAAGCAAGCGCGGTGAATCGGCACAGTTGATTGTGAATTTGCCGTATCGTGGAACTTATACGGTGATTGCGAATGCTGCGAAGCCGGAACAGCTTGGACGCTATCAGTTACAGTCTTCTCTGCCTGTGATTGTGGAGCAGGCGAAATTGACTCCAAGTGATCCACGGTTGTCGGATGGTTCTTTTTATCGTCGTTATATGTTTCCGGGCAAGGCAGGACAAGCGATCGAAGTTGCGTTACATCAGTTTGATTTTGAACCTTATTTGGCATTGTATGATCCAGCAGGGAAGATAGTTGTAGAAGGTAAGACAGAGCGGCAGGATACGGTACGGATTGATCTACCGAAGGATGGGGACTATTCGCTGATTGTCAGTACTGTGAAGCCAGGGGAGCGCGGGAAGTTCTTTTTCTCGATTCATAAGCTCACTGAGAATGTACAGCGTTCTGCCCAAAATCGATAGTTATGGGCATTCGCGACTTAGGATTAGGCGACCATCGGGGAGTGGGTAGACCCCTTGCGGTTCTACGATCGCTGCTCCTCGCTGGTCGCTGGATGAGACTGCTTGAATGGTTCCTACTGAATAGTTTGAGAGTTCGCCAGGCTTTGGAATAAGTCCACTTCTGCCTGTGATGTAGAATGCACCCGTTTTTTGATCGCGGGCGATGCAGCTATTAGAAAAGATATTCGGATCGAATGCGTTTTGTGAGAGTTGAGTGAGATTGTTTTGGAGAAATGTAATGTTAGGAACACCCACGATCGCACCACTTATTGCACCACTAGCATTGATATCAATCTGACCATTGTTAAATAAGGCATTGAACTCATCAAAATTTGAGATTGTAGGCGAGGGGCGATAGAGTGGCTGACTTAGAAATGCTCGTGTCTTGAACACAATATCTCCACCCTGACCTTGAGGAGCTAGTGTAAGGATATTGCTGTCATTTAGGGCTGCGATCGCGCCTGCGTTCAGTCGAATATCTCCTCCTTTGCCCTCTCCGCTAAATACGTAAGTTGTGATATTACTATTATCTAGGAGCAGAATTGTTTTGGCAGAAATATCTATCGAACCTCCATTTGTGGCTTGAGAGGCTGTTGAAATGATAGATCTATTGGATAATTCCAGTCGATCTCGGACTCGAATTACGAAATTTCCTGCATCACCCTGTCCAACAGCACTCGAATTTAAGAAAGCACCATTCCTGAGCGTAAGCGATCCTGAACTCACCGTTAAATTACCCCCTCGACCTACTCCAGTTCGTTCCACAGTGCTACCCGCGCCGCTAGAGAATCCATTACTTCCGACTCCATCAAAGGTTGCTGTATCCCTCACAGTCAGAGTGACATCCCCAGCATCTCCACGTCCAAAAGTAGCAGAAGTGAGTTGAGCGCCATTGCTAACAGTTAGAGAGCCTGCATTCACTGTTAGCATTCCTCCCTTACCCTCTCCAGTTTGCTCTACAGTACTTCCTGCAATGCTAGAGAATCTATTACTTCCGACTCCATCAAAGGTTGCTGTATCCCTCACAATCAGAGTGACATCCCCAGCATCTCCACGTCCAAACGTAGCAGAAGTGAGTTGAGCGCCATTGCTAACAGTTAGAGAGCCTGCATTCACTGTTAGCATTCCTCCCTTGCCCTCTCCAGTTTGCTCTACAGTACTTCCTGCAATGCTAGAGAATCTATTACTTCCGACTCCATCAAAGGTTGCTGTAT
>NZ_JAFLCJ010000042.1:0-30205 GCF_017302695.1 Leptolyngbya sp. UWPOB_LEPTO1
AATAATGTGAACACGAAAGAATCAAAAGCATGAATCGAATCTAGATCAAAAAAGTTAGTAGAATTGAGATCTAGAACTGTAGCTTATTCACTATCTATTTTTTGTCCAACCCTACGGGTCCATCTCAGTAGGTCACCTGACTAGGCAGAAGGATCTGTTCTCCATCAAAATCTTTCATAGAGCGCATATTTTGTGGTGCTTCCTCATGAAAGCGATCATGCGGCACGATAATTCTGTAATCATCACTAATGCTGAACCAGCCTCGATCAAATGCCCAATGATGATTTTTGCAAAGTGCAATACCATTATCAAACCGATCATCGTGAAACTCAGCAAAGGGTTTGATGTGCGCTCCGTCCACAATATCCTGACTGTCACGGCTTACTATCTTCAATCGACAGAAAGCACAGTTTTGCTGATACAGAGAAACAACAATCCGCCGAAAAGCTGCATTTCGGACAAAAGTTTTATCTTGATCTTTAACATCCTCAGTTGTGTAGACTGCTCCACCTTTCTCGAACAATCTAAGCTGAACGTTATCGAGTTCATCGACTTCATATAGCTTCTGAATCTGTAAGGTCTTTGATGGAAACCAAGCTTGCATCAAAGTTCCAGATAGCTGAAATCTAGAACCAGGCTCTAGTAAAAGATTAAATAGCTCATCATCTAAGTAAGCATACTTCACTGCATTTCTCAGAGCAGATAAGCCTCTAATCTTCGTGCGAGTTGCGATCGTTGCCTCAAATCCAGGGTTTGCCATCAAGTGCCAAAACTTATCGCCCGTCAAATGAAAGAAGGGCAGAGCGATGTCTGAGCGGTGATCTGTCGCCACTAAGCTTGACCAGTATTTGAGGAATGTAGCGATCAGTTCGGGAGTGAGATAGATTTGATTGTGTGAAATTTTACCTTTCTCAAACTGTTCAATAACAGCAAGCAATAATGTTGGCTTGTGAGGAGCTACACCATGAGAATTATCTACTCTAAGCTTAGTGAACTTCTTAGTGTAGTAGCTCAAGTCTTTATTTGTTGTCATTGATAAAGCTCCTCATAGCCATCTCTTAGATATTCTGGGAAATCTCCCAATTTATCTGCCTGATAAATCTCTTCTATTAAATCAGTCTTTCCAGGAAACCAACGAGAAACTAGAACAATAAGTAAACTATTTCTTGAAGATGGAGATTGTAGAAACTCAAATAAATCTTCATCCAAATAGGCATACTTTACAGCCTGTCTAACTTCGGAAAGATTTTTTAGCTTAACTTTAGAAGATAAGAGTTTCTCGTAACCTGAGTTTGCCCAAAGATGCCAGAACTTACCACTTCTCATGTGAAAAAAAGGTCTAGAAATATCTGGATGGTGACGGTAAGAGCCTAAGTAACTCCAATACTTAAGAAATGTTTGAATAAGTTCGGGACACAAATAGATCTCATTAATGCTAATATTCTTCTTTCTAATTTGCTCTATTACAGATAAAAGAAGGATTGGTTTGTGTGGTGCAATTCCATGAGCGCGATCAACTCGCAACCGCTCAAACTTCTTGGAGTAGTAAGCGAGTGCCTCCAAATCCTGAATAGATTTTTTGTTCGAGTTATTAGGCATAGTAAAGGTTTACCGAACACTCGAAAAAATAGCAAGGCTTCTAAATCAAAACGATCGAAATACTCTATGCCTTCAACGAGAACAGCATTGGGGGTTTTGGTCACTCCTGCACTAGGGAGCGATCGCACAATTCCACCACGACACCAGCCGCGAATTCGATCCGCAACTCCACACCCACAACATCATCCTGAACCTGCAACAACTCCCGGACGGAAAATGGCGCAGTTTGGATAATGCGGAAATCTATCAGGCAAAGATGCTATTGGGGCAAATTTACCGCAATGAGTTAGCGCAAGAAGTCCAGTGGCTTGGTTATGAGATTCAGGTCACGAACCATCGTTTGGGATTATGGGAATTGAAAGGCTACTCCAGCAATCAAATCAAAGCATTTAGCAAACGAAGCCAGCAGATTCAGCAACAGGCTGGAGACGATGCCAGCAGCGAACACAAAGCTTGGATTGCCATGTCATCAGGACGCAACGAAAAACAGCAGATATCGAGAGAGGAACTAGAGGCAAGATGGATACAAGACGCTACCGTGATCGATTTGCAGCCAGCAATGATCCAAGAACCTAGAGAAACAGCCAGACTTAAGCTGACTCAGGCAATCGCTAATGCCACGATTGAATACTTAGCCCAACACTCTACCGTTTTTCGACGAGAGGAAATCGAGCGCATCGCATTGATGCAAATTGGGCAAATCAGCTTTACCGCGTTGCAAATCGCGATCGACGAACATCCAAATTTAACCTTCCGTCTGAACGAGAAAGGACAACAGTTATGTACTTATCACTCTACAGGAATCACTCATGACCCAACCTCGCATGATATTCGGGGACTTACCGAGCAAGATTGCACCCACTCGGCTCCAGGGCTATGCTCAGACGATTCCCAGTCAGCCGAAGCCATCAACGACTTCCGCGCCCTCGAACAATTCCGTCAAGACCTCCGCGCCCTTGCCGCCACCTGCCCCAGTGTCTCCACTGCACGAAACCGATTGGCAGGGGTGGAATCATTCGACTCCAGCAACTGCCGAACAATTGGAACACCTGCAACAATGGCTGAAACCGCTTCCAGTCACGCTGATTCAACTGAAGCAATTTCTGGAAAACCAACAGCAATCGATCAGCCATGTGAACATGGTGGTCAGCAATCTGACCGCACTCTATCAGGAGAAGTTGACCACACCCCTGAAGATAGAATGGAACAGCCCAATCAAGAAGCGGAAGGATTTGAATTGGAGCGCGATCGCAATCAGTAGTGGCTCAGTTTTATTAACTGTGGCTTTGACTGTTGGATTCATTCAGGTCGGTCTGATGCCACTAAATGCAAAAGTTGACAATCTGCTAACTCGAATTTCTCGATTGGAGCAGTTAGCTGGAGGGAAATAATGATGCAGGACGTTGAATACTGGCAGGAACAGGAACGCCGCGCCGCAGAAATTCTTCCCATCTTGGGGCAAACCCTCGTTATCACGCAAAACCAGAATTTGCTTGAGCAGACTCAGCAAGGGTGGTGCTATTGGGGGAATGAGCAGACGTTGATTTATGATCCTGAGTCAGAGCAGTTATCGATCGTGGCGAACGATCGCTCCTGGCAACTGAATTGGCACGAAGGCTTGTTCATTCCTTCTGCTGAGACTCATATTACCGATGAGCAATTGGCAGACTTTCGCGAACTTGCGAAATGGCTCGAAACTCAGGAAGAACAAACACTACAAACCGAGGTATCCCAACCGCAAGCAGAAATGCTGCTTTCCAATGCGGCTGAATTATTTGAGTACTACGCCAACCAAGACGATACCGCTTTTAAGTTCTCCTCTAACAGTACCGAGCATTTCTACCGGGTGCAAATTGAACATGAGATTTATTTGATCAGTCGAGATGACGAGAGCGGACTCTATTCTCTCCAACGCGAGGACAAAGCCAGCTTGAGTGGAACGGATGTGCAAACCTGGAGTCAGATGGAAGCTTGGCTCCAACAGTTAGCAGAGCAGCCTCCGATGCCAATGCCTCATACTGCCGCGCCTTATTGGGAACAGCAAACGATTCAGGCGAATGCACTGCTCCTTGATGCTCATGCTTTGTTTGATTTCTATCAGCGACTCGGAACAGTTGAGTACAGTTCAGTATACCAAGATTACAGAGCAACGATCGAGCATTACACCCTTGCCTACCATCCTGCATCAGACGTTTTCTGGTTGGAGAGAAATGGCGAACGGTTGGTTTCTGCGACCCATTACCAGCAGCATCAGGATAGCTCTTGGCATCTCACCGAGCTATATGACTTAGGCAATATTGCTCAGGAGGACATCAGGCGGTTGAGAGAATGGTGTGCTTGGTTGATTGTGCAGGACGAATCTGAACAAGCACAGCAAGCCTCTCAAGATTTGTTTCAAGACAAGCCAGATTATGCTGATCAACAACCGGATTACGATCACGATCGCTGACAGAAATTATGTGAATCCTGCCACATGACTGTCAGATGTGGACTCTACGCTAATCCCGTCAACCCTGATGAGATGAGAATTATGCGCACTTAAATCTCCAAGCAACGAAAACAGATAATCTCAGTCGGAAGGTTTGGAAGATGGAGCTAGTCCGACAGCTTTATGAGCCAGGATATAATCAAGATCATGTTTTGAATCTGTTTAGATTTCTGGATTGGGTGCTGGTGTTGCCTAAACGATTAGAAGCTGAGTTTTGGACGGAGCTAAAAGCATACGAAGAGGAGCGAAAGATGCCATATATCACCAGTGTTGAACGGATTGGGTTTGAGCGAGGTCATGATCAAGGAGTCAAGGAAGAAGCACAGCGTTCTCTGGAACGCTCGCGATCGCTGATTCTCCGCCAGTTGACTCGGCAAGTGGGAACCCTGCCTGATAAAGCCTTGACTAAAATCAATACTTTGTCGATCGAACGTCTGGAATCGCTGGGTGAAGCCCTGTTAGATTTTGAATCGATTGAGAATTTGACCGCTTGGTTAAAGACTCAGAAGTAGAGTCGGCTCTCTTGTGCTCTGTCTTAACTCATCCCCTCACTATGGCTAAATCCAAGAAGTCTGAAGCTGTCCCCAAGGCAATGGAAGCCAAGTTCAACGCCATTGTCGAACTCGCCGATGAATTTGCGCGGCAACATCTCAACAACGAGTATGCTCAACTGATTCGTCAGGCTACGGCTGCGCTGTGCCGCAAACGTCCTTCTCCGCTCGAAAAAGGACAGGCGAAAACCTGGGCTTGCGGGATTACTCATGCGATCGGGATGGTGAATTTCCTGTTTGACAGTTCGCAAACCCCGCATATTAGTGCCAGCGAACTCTACAAGTGGTTTGGTGTTGCTGATAGTACTGGACAAGGCAAATCGAAGCTGGTACGAGATACGCTGAAGATGCACCAGCTTGACCCGGATTGGTGTGTACCGAGTATGGTCGATCGCAATCCTCTAATCTGGATGCTGTCGGTGAATGGTTTCATCATGGACATCCGTAACGCGCCGCTAGGGGCACAGGTAGAAGCCTATCGTAAAGGGCTGATTCCTTACATTCCAGGACATCAAGAGAATAGCGAGGAAATTGCAAATGCGGTAGAAGGAATATCCCATACGTCTCCCCGCGAAACCCGTAAAAAACTGACCCAGCAGAAGACGACAACTTCACCGCCTTCTGAAGAAGCACTTCAGGCGCTGTATGTTCTGGAAGTCGCGATCATCGATGGTCCGATGACTGAGGCGTTTATCAAGAAAAATCGTCAGATTGTGCGAACGATCGAGATTCGTGGCGATCAGACATTAGCCGATCTGCACAATATCATTTTCAAAGCGTTCGATCGCGTTGAAGAACATTTCTACGAATTTCAGTTGAGAGGCAAAGGACCGAATGATCCGAACGCCGATCGCTATGGATTAGCGATGAGTTTGCTCGATGAGTCTGAGAGCAAGATGGCAGGCGAGGTTGACAAAACCAAAATCGGGTCATTAGGGTTGACCGACGGGGAGCCATTTGGTTACTGGTTTGATTTTGGGGATGATTGGTGGCATCAGGTGAGCGTTCTAGAAATTACAGAACCACAGCCGAAGGTCAAATACCCTCGGATTACAAATCGAGTTGGAGCAAGCCCACCCCAATATGCCGAATTCTAGGTTTGTTGAAACTACTGCGACAGTCAGAACTGTCAAAGCCCTCTATGGATTCATCAATATCATCTCAATCTTCATCGGTTACGACTCCTGATTGCAGCAAAGTCAGACTTGCCTGTTCCATCTGTTGTATCGCTGCTTCAACGGCTATATCTGAAGCAGTCTCTGATTGAGCAAGCTGCTCCAGTAACGAATAGACCCGTTGATAGTACTCGACAGTGTACCTGCCCCAACGATTGTCCGTTACTAGAACGGTGTGGAGTGCATCCAAAAATTTGGCTAAAGGTTCGCCCGGAAATTGCACCAAACTATTCTGTGTGGCTTCCAATAGCCCATACGCATAGACCGCAGAGGGCAGTCCATCATGAAATCGCTGAATGCGTTGAAGGTTGAGCAGCACAGTCTCTACAGTTTGCTCAATATCCATCGTTCTTGCCTTCAATCTGGCTTTATTATCTCTCAGTCTCAGAATTTACGCCAAGCCTTCCTTCTCGTTCTGTAATCGCCCTCTGGATTAGTGATTGATTGAGCGGTCTGAAATTCGACAAATTCGTTGAAGAGGACAAAGAACTGTTGAAGCGAGGCAGTTTCGTCTGGGGAGAAGAAGCGGATGACTTTCTCCCAGGGCTGACTGTAACTCACGTTAAACTTTCGTTCGACCCAGGCTTGGAATTCAGAGAACTGCTGCTCCTATAGAGTTGTGGGAATTCCTGATTGGCGACGAGCGAAAAAGTAGCCTGGGAGGAAAGCACTCAGATGCGAAATATCTGGCTGACCGAGATACATCGCAGGGCGTTTCTCGATATTGCGAATTAGGTCATAAAGATCAAGCATGGAATGTTGCTGGCTACAACCACTGAATTAAGCGACTCGAGGCGTAGGAACGTAGTGAAGCTGCATCAAATCATCGGCATGCAGGGTTTCTACAACATAGGTGTAACCTTGAAGATCCACAAATTCAACCTCAAAGACTTCCGGTTCGTAGACTTTTACGATCGTTCCTACTTGACCCTTGTAGAGGTTTTGTTCAGGCAGATCTTTGATTAACGCAACCACGTCTAAGAGTTTCATGGGGTTCGCTCCTATTGCTTAGAGAACGTAACAAGTGACCAGTCTGGGGAAGTATTCATTTTGCCGGACAATCCAGACGCTTCTGAGGGTGGCTTGTTTTTCCGATCGTACCCTTTCAAAATCGAGTCGATACTTCTGACTATAAGCATTCTGCTCAATCGGAATCACGTCTTGAGTTGCGCGCTGCAAAGCAGATACTGCAAGGGTCGCTTGCCGCAAAGCATCCCTTACTTCATCGGCTTCTGCCACCCCAATATCGAGTGCGGATTGACAGACAACTGCTTTATGATAACCCTCGGCGTGATTGGGATTGAGCGAATAGCCTTCTAGTTTCTCAAAGGAAATCAAAGCTTGATCAGGGTTTGGAAGTTTCACGAGAACCTCTACAGGTCGCGATCTCAGGACTCAGGTATGGTATCAGTTTGGGGAAACTGCGATCGCAGTAAATGTTGCAGAAGAGTTTTAGGGTGCTACCCGTTGAGAGGATGAGTTTTTTGCCATTACGCCTTCTTGAATTTAGGATAAGCTACAAGTACTAGAAATACTTCACAATCTCACTCTTCGGTTCTCCTCTTGAGCCTATTCTCTATAGGATAAAAATAAAGTAAAGTAATACACTGTCTGCTTGCTTCAGCGACATTGCATTTACGCATTGGTAAAGTTGGTCTAGTCCCAAAACTCACTTGAACCGCTTGTATAAAAAAATAGTGATGGAAGGATAATTCTTATGAGTGAAGAAGGATACCGTTGGACATGAAAACACATTTTCATGATGAATCCATACAATTTCTACTGGCAGTCCTACAACTTATTGGAAATAGTCAATATGATTTCAGGACAATCCAATTATTTCTGGAGGCAAATCAGACTAAACTCGATGAAAAACTGCTCGAAGTTTTTCCTAACGTAGTCAATCATTTACTCACAACAGCAAGAGAGCAAGAACTGTTCTTTATGATAACTGCTGTTAGTCGCTTCGGAAACCTAATACGGCGCGTGCATTTAGGAGTACCCTGGCTCAATATTGAGTTGGCTATCGCTGCTCATCAAGAGATTTTACAAATTCTCACTTACGAGACATTTCCAGAGCAATGGGCAATGACCCAAAGTAATCTTGGAAATGCATTAAGTGAACGTATTAAAGGAGATCCTGGAGATAATCAGGAGAAGGCTATTCAAGCTTATCAGCAAGCTCTTCGAGTTTTTACATATCAAGCGTTTCCAGAGCTATGGGCAACTGTTCAAGATCATCTTGCAAGCGCGTTAAAACAAGATTTCCAAGGAGATTGTGCAGACAATTTGGAACAAGCTATTGCTTCTTACAGGGCGGCTTTGAAGGTTAGAACTTATGAGAGATACCCAGAAGAATGGGCAATGACTCAACACAACCTTGGTACAGCGCTGAGTGAACGTATCCGAGGAGATCGAGCAGATAATTTGGAACAAGCAATTGCTTCTTTTAATCTGGCTCTAAGCATCTTTACTAAAGAATGTTTCCCGCGAGACTGGGCAATGGCTCAAAATAGTTTGGGAACTGGGTTTAGTCAACGTATTCAAGGTAAGCGCTCAGACAACCTTGAGAAGGCGATTATAGCTTACCAACTAGCTTTAGAGATTTATACTCAGGAGCATTTTCCGCAGAATTGGGCAATGACCCAGCATAACCTTGCAAACGCCTTGGTTGAGTGGGTGAATGGAGATGACCAAGAAAACATTAAACGAGCTATTGATGCTTACCAACAATCTTTAAAGATCAGAACTCAGGAACAATTCCCACAACAGTGGGTAAATACCCAGACTAGTCTTGCCAAAGCTTTATGTCGCTTCTTTCAAGGTGATCAAGCCGAGAACATTGAAGCAGCAATTACGTGTTGTCAAAACGCCTTACAGGTCGCAACGTTTGAAGCGTTTCCGCTAGATTGGGCAGGATGCCAAAATAATCTTGCTAATGCATACCGAGATCGGATTCGAGGCAATTCAACCGCCAATATCTGCCAAGCTATCCAAGCATACCGAAATGCTTTATTGGTTTATTTTCCTAGAACGTTTCCTAATGAATGCCGCGGGACTGCCCGTACTCTCGGCAACCTTTATTTTGATCAGCAAAATTTTTCAGAGGCTGCTGATGTTTATCAAGTTGCGCTGGAAGCAGCCGAAATACTCTATCAATCCTGCCTTCTGCTCAGCAGTAAAGCTTCTGAACTCACGGACACGGATGATCTCCCTCGTCGCGCTGCATATACTTATGCCAAGATTTGCGACTTAGAAACTGCTGTGCTTAAACTCGAACGTAATCGTGCTCGCAGTCTAAGCGAGACCTTAGAGCGAGATCGCGCTAACCTCAGCCAACTTCAGCAAGTCGCACCGCATCTTTATGAGCAATACCAAGATATAACAAATCAACTTCGTAACCTGGAAAGCCAACAGCGAGATCGCTCAATCTCCAGCGATTGTCATAGCCTCACCCCCGAAACCTTCCGCAACACCGCAACCCAACTCCGCTCAGAACTAGAAACCACGATCGCTCAAATTCGCCAAGTTGAAGGCTACGAAGACTTCCTCGATCAACCCAACTTCGAGGATATTCGCGCTGCCCTCCAGCCCAAACGCCCTTTAGTCTACCTGGTGGTCACTTCCGCTGGAAGCCTTGCTTTGATTATTACTCCGGATGGAATTGCTAACCTGTGGCTCGATGACCTTACTGAAGCTAACCTGCAAGAACTTCTTCAAACCTGGTTTAACGCCTACAATCAGTTTCAAAGCGATCACCAAAATTGGCTAACCGCGATCGACTCCGTAACCCGTCAACTCTGGCAATATTTGATGGAGCCGTTAGTCCGTCATCTCAAATCTCACAATTTTGATCAAGCAGTCCTTGTTCCAACTGGATACCTCAGCCTGTTACCGCTCCATGCTGCTTGGACAGAAGACTCCAGCACTCCCACAGGACGATACTACGCCCTCGACGACATCCACTTTACCTATGTGCCTAATGCTCGATCGCTCACTGCTGCTCAAGCGATCGCCACTCACACCCAAGCTGATTCAATCCTAGCGATCGACAACCCTACCCAAGACCTACCCAACTCAGAACGAGAAGTGCAATCTGCAATCGCTCATTTCTCACAGCATCAAGTTTTGAGACATAGAGAAGCTGAGATCGCCTCTGTTCGCGAAGCCCTTCAGCATTGCAATATCTTACATTTGTCCTGCCACGGCACTGCTAATCTCCAAGAACCGCTTACTAGCGGACTTTTGATGAGCGATGGACTTCTCACACTCAAAGATATCCTCGCTCTCAATCTGGCAGAAAGCGCGACTGGCGGCATTCGTCTCGCCATTCTCTCTGCCTGCGAAACCGGACTCACCGGAATCGAAAACGCCGACGAAGCGATCGGGTTACCCACCGGACTGCTGCAAGCTGGAGTTGCGGGAGTTATCGGCTCCCTTTGGTCAGTCTCTGAACTTAGCACTATGATCCTCTTGACCCGGTTCTACGACCTCTGGCGCAAAGACGGACTCGAACCCGCGATCGCCCTAAATCAAGCCCAACGCTGGATGCACAGTACCACCGATGGCGAAAAAGCTCAATACTGCGGTTTAATCACCTCGAATCCCAGCGATCGCACCTATGCTCACCCCTTCCACTGGGCTGCCTTCAGCTACCTTGGCGTATAAACTGGAGAAGAGAGAAAACACAACCCTCTATGGGCAAGAAAAACCACCGAAAAGCGATCCGGAGCCTAACCCAGCGCATCACAGAACATCAGGAGAAAATCCGATTAGAGTTAGAGAAGGAATCTCCAGATCAAGGACTCATCACCCACTGGGAAAAAGAAATCTCCGCCTTTGAAAAAGGGATTCAGCAAGCTCAAAAACGACTGGGAAACTAACTATGCAAATCACAGAACGCCCGATCGCCATCAGCAACCACACCCTTAATACCCTGACCCGTGAACTCGGTAGCGAATGTCAGAAAGTCGTTACCCTACTCAACCAACTTCAACTGCCTGATCTAACGCCTAGCCAACAAGCCACCATCCTCGCTGAACTGCTTACTTCCGCCATCCATCTGCATGTCCATTGCGGCGAAGACTTCCAAACCCTCATCTCAGATGCCTTGGAAGCCCTCCCCGACACGGACGAAACCGAATAGCCGCATTAAACGTTCTCAATCGACTCATCCCATGTTTACCCCAGAACGAATCCGCCAAATTGCCCAAGCCATTCAGCCCCAACTCCCCGAACTCCTACCCGCTGATATCGCTGCCGACCTCGATTTTCAACTCACTGCTCTGCTCAAGCAAGCCAACGCCGGACAACCTGTAGAACAACAAATTTTAGACCTCCTCTACAGGCAAGAAGCGCTACGTTCTCAACTTCAGCTTGAAACTGCAAAACAATTCAATCCCATCCCTAGCAATTCTGCCCCTATCCCCACCACTACTACTTTCAGATGTCCGCACTGCGATTACACTGACACCGTTCCCCAAGTTGGGATGATCCCAGAACCCTGCTCAGATCACCCCAACGTTCCGCTCATTGCTGCCTAGCCGCCCTTCATCCCGTGCATTCTCATGTCCGCAAAATTCTTGGAAGGGTTCGGAAATAAACTTGCCGAACAATGGATTGCCAATCTGTTTGCACCAGCATTTGTCTTCTGGATCAGCGGTATTCTTGCTTATATCTACCGCTACGGTTGGCAATCGATTGCCCAATGGTTTCCCGATGCCAAATTTGAGCCGCTCCAAGTCGGCATTCTCGCGATCGTTCTCATCATCGTTCTCATCTCCGCCTTTGTCGTCCAACGCTTTGATACCGAAGTACTACGCGGACTTGAAGGCTATTGGTATCCAGGCATTCGCGATTTAGGGCGACCCATCCTTGATCGCATGACTCAATCCCAAATTAAGCGCCGAAAAAACCTCTTAAACCGCTGGAAGAAACTACACGAGAAATATAAACAGCATCAACTTTCTGCCCTCGATCGCGCCGAATATGTCAGACTCGATCGTGCCTTCCGCCAATTCCCTAATCTCGACGACGACTTCATGCCCACTCGTCTCGGCAACATTCTCCGCGCCGCCGAACGCCGTCCCTACGATCGCTATGGACTTGATGCCATCATTTGCTGGTCTCGTCTCTGGTTGCTTATGCCCGACAGCGCCAGAAAGGAACTGCAAGATGCTCGCACGGAGCTTAACAACGGTGTGCGAATTTGGTCGTGGAGTATTCTCTTCCTGGTCTGGACAATCTGGACATGGTGGGCAATTCCTTGCGCGATCGCATCTGCTTTCTTTGCCTACTGCTGGATACTCGATAGCGCGACTGTTTACGGCGACTTGATTGAATCCGTGTTTGATCTTTATCGTGTCTCCCTTTACCAATCCCTTCGCTTTCCCTTACCCAACAATCCGGCTGAAGAAAAAGAGATCGGCTTAAAAGTTACTGAATATCTATTTCGCGGCTTACAGAAAGACTTTATTCAGTTCACAACACCTCCAAACGGTGAGAAAAAGTAAAATGAGTAACGCGAGGCAAATTTATCTGTTCAACCGTCATGGTTCAAACCCCGACTAAGCCCCTTACCCTCGAAGAATTCCTCCAACTGCCGGAAACGAAACCTGCTAGCGAATTCATCGACGGTCAAATGATTCAAAAGCCCATGCCCCAGGGAAAACACAGCACTGTTCAAGGCGATTTGGTTTCAGCCATCAACACAGTTCTAAAACTGAACCATATTGCTCGTGCCTATCCTGAGTTACGCTGCACTTTTGGCGGACGGTCAGTTGTTCCCGATATCGCTGTCTTTGTCTGGGAACGCATTCCCCGTGATCAGAACGGCAAAGTCTCGAATACCTTTGCCGTCTCACCTGATTGGACGATCGAAATCTTGTCTCCCGATCAAAGTCAAACCAAAGTTGTTCGCAATATTCTCCAGTGCCTCGCGAATGGCACTCAAATGAGCTGGTTGATTGATCCGGAAGAAGAGTTGGTGTTTGTCTATTTTGCAGATCGCACCCTTGCCGTTTTTGAAAATGCCAGCGATCTCATTCCAGTGCCGACCTTTGCTGGAGACGTTCATCTTACTGTCGGTTAGCTATTCGAGTGGCTTCAGGAATAGAAGCATGAATTGGTAGGCAAAACTTGAATGCTGTCCCCTGACCTAATTCGCTTTCAACTTCAATTTGTCCTCCCATTGCTTTGACTAATCGTTCGGTGATTGCAAGTCCAATCCCACTTCCCTCTCGGCGTAAGTGTCGAGAATGATCAGACCGCCAGAAACGTTGAAATACATGGGGTAGATCCTTGTCAGCAATGCCGATTCCTGTATCTTTGACCATGATCCAGAGCTTTTCTCGCTCTGCCCAAATCTGAACCGTAACAACACCTTGAGGGGTGTATGCCAAGGCATTACTGATCAAGTTCATCAGAATTTGCTTAAAGCGATCGCAGTCGGCAAAGATTTTAGGCAAATTGCCAGCACCTGCTAATTTCAGATCACACTCATTTCGCCAGCCTTGCGTGCGAAAGCTAGCAACCACGCGTTTAATAACGGGATAAGGATGGAATGGTTCCAAACGTAGTGGTAGACCTCCTGTTTCCATGCTGGATAGAACCCTTAAATCTGCTAGCAGTCGCGTCATGCGTTCTGCTTCTTCGTGCAACTGTTGCTTAATTTCCAGAGTTAGCTCAAATTGCTCGGATGAATCCAATAGTTCGAGATAGCCTCGAATCACCGTGAGCGGATTTCCCATTTCATGAGCTAAGTCACCGATCAATTCTTGACGACGCTCCTCAACGTCTTGCAATTGATCAGCAATACTATTCAGAGTTAACTCAAGCTGTCGAATCTCTGGAATCTGGCTGGGTGAAATACGAGCCGCCCAATCCCCTTCGCTAAACCGTTTTGCAATTCGTTCAATCCTCCGCAACGGTTTCAAAATAGACTGTGTTAGCGATAAGCTCAGCGCACTCACCGTTAGTAGACTGGATGAGATCGCTAACACTGTTCTATGATCGTTAACTTGTCCAAAGATTGCCAGGATATTTTGATAGACGGCTAGATTTGGTAGATTTTGCATTGCTTTGTACTGCTCCAGCTTGACTAACCGAGGTGGAACTTGTCGTGCTTTATAGCCAAAGGAGATCGTTGTCGTACAAAGCAATACTGATACAAACACAAGTACATTGGTAAGGAATAATCTCAGGCGAAGGCTCATGCTAACCCCCTAATCAATCTTCAAAACTGTACCCAATCCCAAAATGAGTGCGAATAAAGCGATCTCGGTGATCAGGTGGACTAATCTTGCCGCGCAGTCGTCCGATATAGGTGTCAATCGAGCGTTCATCTCCAATGAATTCAGCTCCTCGCACTGCATCGAGTAGCTCAGAACGGCTCCACACCCGTTTTGGGCGAGATGCCATCAGTGCTAGTAGATCAAATTCCACTGTGGTTAGCACAACTGCTTCAATTTCACCATCATCGAATTTCTGTACCATCACTTCGCGCTTCTCATAGTCAATGACAAAGTGCCGCGTTCCGATCGTACTTTGTTCACCCTGATGGCGCATGATACGTCGCAGCACGGCTCGTAAACGGACGATCAACTCCTGCGGACTGAACGGCTTTGCGATATAGTCATCCGCTCCAGTTGAATATCCTACGATTCGATCTACTTCAGCACTTTTAGCAGTCAGCATGATGATGTAGGGATCTTTTCGCACGAGCTTACTTTGACGAATGCGAGTGCAGACTTCTAGCCCATCTAGCTTTGGGAGGTGAAGGTCTAAAAGTACAACGTCAGGCTGGAGTTCCCGAAACTGACGTAATCCGTCTTCTCCATCGTTGGCGATCGCGCAGGTAAATCCTTCGGCTTCTAGAGAAGAACGAACTAGGGAACTCACATTCCGTTCATCTTCGACAATTAAAACTTGCATACAACTTGAAGATTTCTTGTGGTTTGCAGTTGAGAAAATCAATTCACGGTTGTATGCACCCCGTAGTTCTTATTTTGACTGCTTATCAAATAATGGGTAGTGTAAATTGGCAGATTGTCTTTTCTTCAGTACTAAATTACAAACATCCGTAATTCAAGTCACAAATTTTCTCGCTTGCGCCACATGAGTGTCAAATCTGCTGTTTATCTTTCTTCAATTAGAACAAGGTTCTTAGAGCGAAACATGGAGCCTTTTAATACTGAAGAAATGAAGGTGATGTATGACACAAAGAATCAGAATCATTCATCTTAATGATGTCAAAACGCATCTCTGTCAAAAGGTAGAATTTGCTACTCAACCCGATTTGAGACAGTCTCTATCATTACCATTGACACCCACTGACGCAGCACCGCTTATGCCAATAGAAGCCAAAATTCAGGCTCAGCGATCACGGGTTTTACAATTGAATGAAGTTCGCGATCGCATCCGTAGACGATTGCCTTGGTTCATTGCGGGTAGCATTTTGACACTGAATCTGATGCTCCATGTCCCAACTTTTGTAATCGGATCGCTGATTACTGGAATGACAATCCGAATTCTGAAAGCCATCATTCACAGCAATCCGATTTGTAGAACAGTATGGCAATGGTTACTCAAGAAAGCGCATTTAAGCGAGAGCCAAATTCCTTGGATGGCGGCTGGTTTTGCTGGAGGAGCTTGGTTAAGTCTTGAAATGCCTGCCTCTGCTGCTTTCTTTGTTCAAGCAGAGGACTATCTGAAAAAGATTCTAGCGGTCGGGCAAGCTTCTGGTGTAAATACCTTGGTTCCATTACTGTTCGGCACATTGCGCGTCATTTTTATCATCTACATCGGGATTGCTCTAGTGCGGGTGATCAATTCCTTCCGCAACGACGAAGACTGGGTGACAGCCGCTCGGATTCCTCTCATCGTTGTACTTTGCATTGTGATTGGAGATGCGCTGAGTACTTTGATTGTCCAAGGTGCTGGCTGATTATCTTGAAATCGAAGGTGGTGCGATCTCATCACCTTTGTTCCTTCTTGGAGCTATTTATGACGACTGAACAAGACAAGAAAGCTGACGAATTCATTCCAATTAACCAAATCCTGAATGCCAAACCTCAGCTAGGACCGATTCCAGGAGAACAAGTAATTCCTTGGCTAATTATTACGATTGGTTCCTATATCGTCTGCCAAGTGCTTCTAAGTTTGGACTGGTGGGCAACTGGATTAGTTGGAATTTGGGGGTCAGCAACATGGTGGATTCTGACGGGTAACGAAAGCTGGCGGTTTTTGACCAAATTCTACAGAACTCCCAAATGGACGCGAGGGCATGTATCTCATACCAGTCTATTGATGCAAAGCCTTCTGAATTCTACTCCGCGCAAGCAACGCAGAAAACTTAGAAAACATCGAGTAGAACGATGAAACCAAAAGTTGGAAATCAACGAGTCACGCTCATCGAGAATAATCAAAAGCAGTCCGTGACGCTCAGTGCATTTGAAGACTTCAATGCTCTCGCAGGACTCGCTCAAATTGAACTCAAAGGCAGAAAGGTTGGCGTACAGATTTTGCAAAAAAGCGGAAGATACTGCTTTGTGTTCGGATTTACCTGTACTGGAGTTCACGACACGCTCCGACCCGATCAAATTCCTCCCACCCTCCGTAACTTTGAGGCTGCGCTCAAAGAACTCCCGATTGGAGAGAGAATGACGGTTCATCTCTCTAGTTTTACGAGCGATCGCGATCGTCAAAAGAACCTTGATGACTTGTTCAACAAAACGTCCTCTTCCGAATTGCGTCTACTGCTGATGAGCGAAAAAGCTAGAGCGCAAGAATTAAAGCAATCTGGTACTCGTAAGCCAAAGTCTCTCCACATCTACGTCACTTATACAACCGAACCAAATCAGAAAGTAAGTAGTGATGCAGATTGGATTGAGAAACTCCTTGCCAAAGGAATAGAAATCTGGGAAGTTTTCAAAGGCGAAGGGGATACTATTTTGCTTCAGCACCTTGAAGCTCTGTTGAATCGAGCTTTCACTGAAGGCTATTTGCGCTGGGAGCAATTGCTGAACATCAAAATGGGACTTGATATCAAGCCTATGAGTGTTAAGCAACTTTGGAAGAAACTTTGGTATCGCTTCAACTGGATTGAAGCCCCTCTAGTTCCTCAATATCTGGTTCTAACTGAACAAGGATTGCGTGAAGAAGTGAATAGTGATGTTCATGCTGCTACAGTTCTCATTCAGGGTGAATATGGGCATGAATGCGTTCCTCAAGCAGATCGACAATGGATCAGGGTGAAAGGAAAATATGTCGGTGTATTGGGCTTCAGTGCTAAACCCGCTGGATTCCTGAATCAGCAGGCTCAGCTTGGTTACTTGTGGGAAGCAATTTGTCGTCCTCACATTGTTGATACTGAAATTTGCTGCCAGATTACAGCCCGTGATACAACCCTGCTCAAAACTAATATGCAGCGAATTCTAAAGCAGTCGAATGTTGCATCCCAAGTTGCAGAGCAAGCACGATCGATAGATGTCGCGGCTCAAATCAAAGTTAAACGATCGGTCGATGCTCAGGCAAAGCTATATGAGGGTTACATTCCGGTCAATATTGCCACCGTCTTCTTGGTTTATCGTGATACAAAGTCTCAACTCGACGAAGCCTGCAAAGCTTTATCTGAGTGCTTTCAGCTTCCGGCTAAAGTCGTGCGCGAGACGGAAATTGCGTGGCGAATCTGGCTTCAGACTTTACCGACTGCTTGGGAAAAGCTATTGGGTGCGCCCTTCAAACGACAACTTACCTACCTTACAAATGAAGCACCTGGGCTAATTCCACTAACCTTGACAAACCCTGGTAATCAGACTGGATTTGAGTTGATTGCGGATGAAGGCGGAAGTCCCGTGTTAATCGACTTCATCAAGGAACATCGCAACATTGCTACGTTTGGAACTATGCGCTCTGGAAAGTCTGCGATCGTTGCTGGAATGATGACTCAATTTCTAGCAGAGAATCATCCGATCGTCTGTTTGGACTATCCCAAACCTGATGGAACATCCACTTTCACCGACTATGCTGAGTTTCTTAAACCTCGCGCAGCCTACTTTGACATCGGACGTGAAAGTAACAATTTGATGGAAATGCCTGATCTGCGGCATTTATCCGAAGAAGAACAGCAAGAGCGATTTGAAGACTATAAATCATTTCTTGAAGGTGCATTAGTGACGATGGTACTGCCAACCGCTCAGTATGATGCCATGTTGGAACAAACAGTGAGATCGCTCATTGGCAAAGCGTTGAACAATTTCTTCAAAGATCCAGACATTTCTCGTCGATACGCTGACGCACAAGCTCAGGGAATAGGCACTGCTGCATGGTCTTTAACCCCAACGTTAAAAGACTTTCTGGAATTCTGTACGCTAGACAAGCTCAAAATTGAATCAGATATCGGGCATATTCGCAGTGCCCAATCTCAGATTCTTTTGCAGCTAGAATACTGGCTCAATTCCCGAATTGGTCGCGCAATCGGTCGCCCTTCCTCATTCCCCACAGATGCTCAGCTATTAGTGTTTGCGCTTAGAAATCTGTCTAATGAAAATGAAGCGGCTGTTCTCTCGCTCAGTGCTTACTCGGCTGCATTACGCCGCGCTCTAGCTTCTCCTCGTTCGATTTTCTTTATTGATGAGTCTCCGATTTTGTTCGCGTTTAATACGATCGCACGATTGATCGGTCGGTTGTGTGCCAACGGTGCAAAATCTGGAATTCGTGTGTTTCTGTCTGCTCAAGATCCCGACACGATTATGAATTCGATCGCGGGTCCACAGATTATGCAAAACATGAACACTCGGCTGATTGGGCGGATTCAACCGCTTGCGATCGAGCCTTTCATCAAATGGCTGTCTTACGAACGTTCGATCATTGCCCGGAATGCCAGTGAGTCCTTCTTTCCAAAGCGGTCTGAACTCTACTCAAACTGGCTGTTAGACGTTGATGGCAGATACACCTACTGCCGCTACTACCCCAGTGCAGTCCAAATTGCTGCTGTTGCGAACAATCCTGATGAGCAAGCGGCTCGTGCACGAGTTTTGGCGCAATACCCAAACAACAAGCTTTTAGGAATGGCAAAGTTCGCAGAACAATACGTGACCGCAATTCGGAGCGGCACCAGTTTGGACGAAATCGGACAGACTCTTGATATTCATGCTGAAACAGTTTGTCCAGAGGTATTCACTGATGTCTCACACCACTCTTTCCAAACACCGCAAAATTAAATCTGCTACGCAGTCCAAGTTCAGATTGCTTGTCTTCATCCTAACTTTGGCAGTGCTGATTGGGAGCTTGTTTCCACAGTTTGCTAAAGCAAGTGTACTTGATGGGTTGTCCAGCACGATTGAACGAACGGTGAGACAAGTGACAGACAACGCAACAAATCCAGTTCGTCAAGTTGAAAATGCGATCGGACAAATTGAAGACACCGTTCAACGTCCTCTGAACGACCTCAATGATGCTGTCCAGTCTTTCTTCTCACCATTTGTTCAGCAGCTTCAGCAGTATTTTCAAATTTTTAACCATGTCTTTCAAGACTTGCTGGGCAACATTTTTGGAGAAGGTCGATATCCTTGGGATGAGCAATGGGGCGGAGGCATTCCCGCCAGAGGTGAGGAAAACAGAAAATCGGCAGATGGATCAGAGTTTCCGTCTGTAAGTAGTCCTGGTGTTATTTATGGTTCGCTGCACATTCCTGATTTTCTGAAGAGTCATCAAGTGATTGATCAACAAGTGTTGAATGCAGCAAAAGCAGGAACACCGTCACAAGCGGTTCAAAAGAGCGATCGCTTCAATAGCAATCCCGTTCCCCTTGCTCAGTCGCTTAAGTTTCAGCAAGATCGGCTTCAAAGCTATGGCATGGCAGCAACGATTCTCAGTACAGAAGGGCAGACCGCATTGAAGCAAGAAATGAAAGCCGCAACTGCGACGCTGCAAACGATTCAGCAGAAATCTCAAGAAGCTCAAAGCATGGATGTTACTCAAGATGCGATCAAGAATTTGACAGCGATTCAAGCAAATCAGTCTTCTCTAGTTGGGGGAAGCTATGCTCAACTCATGGCACTTCGTGCCCAAGACGCTGCAAATGCAGTTGTCACTTCCAATATCTCTGAAACGCTGGATGAACAAACTCGCGCTCGTCATGCTGAATCGATGGCGGCGGCTGATCATGTTTTGCGGGCTTCTGCGGGCTTCTATTTACCTGGATTGGTCAAATAGCCATAACTCATTTGTGCTACGCCATACTATCGTCGAATTTATTTTGTACGGTCAGTTCAATCCTCAATTAAGGGCATTATGTTCAATTCTCCTTTATTGGCAGTTGCGGGAGCCAGTCGAATTCTGCAAGAAGGACTTAATACAGGCACAGAAGTTGCCGCAGCCTGGAATAAGCACTGGTCAAATATTTTTGACAGTCCGCTCTATCACACGATCGTTTATTTTTCGGGAATTTTTGCGGCTGGGGCACTGGTCTTTTTCATGCTGCAACTGGTGAAACGGATGGTTCATGAGGAAGAGTATGGCACTGCTCTACAAAGTGTCGTTCTCGCTCTCATTCTCTGTGGATTGTTAGCCAGCAATGGTTTGTTTCTCTCGCGTTGTGTGCTGACTTTGCGCGGTGTAATGCACAATCTTTCTAATCAGGTTTTAGAAGTGTCGTTACTGGATACGAAAATTAAGGATGCGATCGCGGCTTCTTCTAATCAAGGTGCAATTGTCAGCGAAATCCGTGCCCAACTCAGTCAATGCTATGGAATGGTTGGGCAAAAGCAAATTATCTGTTTGGAGCAAGCGAGTAAGCAGGTTGAGGAAACGATCGGGGCTTACAAAAGTGAACTTCCAGCGATCGCAAATCTATTAGGGCCTGTTCGGGCAATTCAACGGGGAATTCAGGGTGAGATCGAGTCTGGAAATTCTCAGCTACAGAAAGGCGATTCAGGAAATGTCGTTACTGCTACTGGCGCAGCGATTACAGGGTTCTTGGGTGGATTTGTCGGCTCTGCCGCAGAGGAAACGGTTCGCCTCGTTCTATGGGCATTTCAATGGGCGTTTACCAATATTTTAGAAATTGCCATGCTGCTGACAGGACTCATTTCGCCTTTTGCAGTTGCTGGAGCATTCATGCTAGACGGCAAATCTTTGTGGGCATGGCTAACAGGATTTTTTGCATTGGGATTCGCGAAGGTCTCCTACAACATCATTGTAGGGTTAGCGGCTGTTGTAGTGGTGAATGCAGGCACAACAGACACGATGGGCTTTTTGGTAATTATGGCAATTTTGGCTCCTGCTTTGGCTTTGGCTTTAGCCGCAGGTGGAGGCATGGCAGTATTTCATACGATCAATAGCGGTGTCGTTTCAATGGGACTTTTGATGGCAGGACATTCGCCTCTAGGTAATCCAGTTCGCTACAGCAAGTAAATCCTGTCTTGATTTCGTTAGCGTTTACCTACCAAAGCTATGCAAATTCTCAAACATAAACAACGGTTTGATTCTTCTGCTATTCTTCCACTCTTTGCACTCAGCACGTTAGGTCTGCAAATTCTTCTGCTCTTGATTAGTTTGGGCAGCGCGATTAGTGTTTGGTCGATCGCACGTAAACCTGTTCCAGCAATGGTGCAATTGCTCGACGGTCACTCAGTTGCGATGGAGCCTGTCGATCCTCATCAGCGTACTCCTTCTATCATTCGTCAGTTTACCAAAGATTCTCTAGGATTGATGTTTACCTGGAGTTCTAAAATTCAGGGCAGTAATGTGAAGCCAAATGCGCCTGGTACAGTGAGAGATCCAGGTATTTCGATTGGAACAGGTCGAATTACCACTTCAAGTTGGCAAGCCTCGTTTGCGTTGCGAGAAGACTTCCGCAATGCTTTCCTAGAACAGGTTGCTAAACTAACTCCTTCAGATGTATTCAACGGCGATGCACAGAGCGTCTTGAGCTTTGAATCAATTTCTGAACCAAGGCTGATTAAGCCGGGAGAATGGCAGATTGATTTGGTTGCGAATCTATTGATTTTCGACTCTACTCATCCACAGGGTAATGCTGTTCCGTTCAATAAATCAGTTTTTGTCACTGCGATCGAACCCACTACCGATCCGCTTCCTGAGCATTCCTCACCGATTCAAAAAGCGGTCTATCATGTTCAAACTAGCGGTTTGCAGATTCGCGAGATTCGTGATCTAGACATTGAACAACTAAATCGCTAGAACTATGCAGAACCAATCTTCTGAATCCCTTCCTGAACAATCAATACAACCGCAAGATCCCTGGAACGAATTAGCAGAACTCGCTGCAATGACTGGATACCAGGTTGAGCCTCCTCCTGGTCAACATCGTACTAACGTAGCATTGCTCGATGATGAAGACCTAGAAGATCTGGAGGCAAATTCTGGAACTCAAACCCCGATATGGAGTAATCCACTTGCTAAAACTGCATTTGTTTCGACTTTGATGGCAACTGGACTTGGCTCGGTCGGGCTATTTATCTGGAGCTTGAATGGCAATTGGAACAAAACGCTAGATGATTCTAAGCCAGTTGCCACAGACGATGATGTAACGCCGAAGACTAATCCAGATCAAGCCGAAATCGGTCGTCTCAAAACAGTAACAGCTTTGGGAAGTCAAGCTCAAATGCTCAAGCAAGCTCCCAAAACACCCCCACGTTTAATGCCTTCTCCCAATAAACCCAAAGTTTCAAGACAGTCCAAACCTAATACTCCGTCAATCAGTTCAACTTCGATCGAACCCAATCCACCTGAAATTATCCCACTCGCCCCAACTTACACTCCAGCCAGACCAGTAAGTTTACCCGTCGCTGAGCGCCTACCAGAGTTTAGTAGAGCAGTTTCTCCTCAACCTGTTGATCCTCATGAGGCGTGGCAAAAAGCAGTTGCAGTTGGAAGCTATAAGCAAGATGACGATCGCGCTATTGCATCGACTCAACCGACGACATCCGTTGAACAATCAGCTCAGGTAGTTGCCGATAACCCGCGATCGCAAATTCAATCAATGACATCTGAACCAGCCCAGTTGATCGCAGATTCTCAGCGATCTCAGGAAGAAATAAATCCTATCTCGCAAGACACGACAATCGCTCATTCGGTTCGTTCCCATCAGCAATCGCGTTATGAAGCCGATGCTGAGGCAATTCTATCTGGTACGCCTCGCCATATTGTGGAGATTGCCCCAGGCACGATCTCGACTGCAAAACTAATCACACCTGTCGTCTGGGCACAAGATTTGAAAATAGAGCAACAACCCCAACGATTTGCATTGCAACTTTCTCAGCCTATTGCAGCAGCAGATGGATCTGTTGTGTTGCCTGCTGGATCAAAAATGATTGCGAAAGTTGATGCAGTTTCAAATAGCGGCATGATGCAACTCTCAGTGGTTGAAGCAGTCGTTCCAACTAGAAATGGTCATCAAGTTGTTGAAATTCCTGCGGGTTCATTGAATCTGATGGGGGAAGGTGGACAACCTCTAATGGCAAAGGAGCGCAATCCTCAAAAGAGCGAGATCGCAAGAAAAGATATTGCGATCTCATTAATGGGTGCATTAGAACAAGTGGGTAGCGTGCTGAATCAACCTTCCAACCAAACGACGACGACCAGCCCTTATCTTTCTACAACTTCGATGAGTAGAGGAAAGACGAATCTCTTAGGCGGAATTCTACAAGGCAGCTTTAGTAAGTTAACCGATCGAATATCTCAACGTCAGCAACGTCAAGTTGAAGAATCGCTACAACGTTCAAACTTCTGGTATATTCCAGCAGGTCAGACGGTTCAAGTCTTTGCAGCCTCAAGTGTGGAGGTATCTCGATGAAAACACTATTTCACACTTTATTACTTTTACCGTTTGCAGTTATGGTGTTTCAAGCTTATTCAGTTTCAGCACTTCCGATTGTTCAACGGATTTCTCAGTCTCAAGCACAAGGGCTGAGCGGAAACGGGACAACGGTTACGGTTTGGCTTGGCAATGGAACTAACATTGATTTCACTCGAACTGGAGAAACCATTCAGCGGGCGTGGTTGGATGATGCTCATGCGATCGCGCTAGAGTTTGACGCAGCCCTTGGTGAACGTGGAAACGCCAGCATTGTTCATCTTAAAAGAGTCACAGGTATTCACTTTCCCAATTTGCCTGAGACGCGCTCTACCTTGCTGACCGTCATTACGCGCTCTCCCTATGGAAAAAAGACCTACCTATTTGATGTGCGCTACGGTTCTGGTACTCCAAAATATGCCACGCTTGCAGTTATTCCAGATATTCAACCGTTGGCAGGGAAGGAAGAAACCGCAAATTGGAATGCAGTTGAGCGGGGTCTGCAACGTGCGCTCGCTCAACAACTAATCTCGGCTCAAAGTCCTCTCAACCAGCGAGTCCAAACTTTTCTGACGAATGTGCGAAATGGAATGCCGATACAGCAAGCCGCCGAGCAGGCGAAAGTATCTTTAGCAGTTGTTTCTAAGCTTGCAAAAATGGGAACTCATTCTATTTCGCGTCCTGCTTCTCTAATGCCATCCAGATAGTGACATTAGCTTGTATGAGAGCGTAGTTATGGCAAACAACTCGACAATTTTAGTTGACTCAAAACCTTCTCCAGTTAGCAATCAGTTAGGCGATTTGCTTACTGTTTTCAAGAGCGAGAATGGCTTAATTTTGCTCCTTGTGATCGCAGGCTGGTTAGCGCTTGCCTGGTTTGGCGATCGTGGAATCGGTAAAAAGAATCGCTTGGCAACTGCTCGATTTGCAGGCAGGAGAGAACGAGCGGCCGCTAGACGAAAGGCAATTCAGCAAATGAAAGAGCGCAAGCATAATGTTGTTGCCTTCAAAATCTATGAGTCTCTTTATTTGCCAGATGCTCAGCGTGGAATTGCAATATCAGGCGGTGCAGGATCGGGAAAAACTGCGAGTATGGTGTTACCGATCGCTCAGTCTGCGATCGCGCAAGAATTTCCGATTTATCTCTACGACTTTAAATACACAGAGCCTAACGATAGTCTAGCTTCTGCGGTTCTCCCAATGGCAGTTAAAGCAGGCTACAAAGTTCACATTTTCGCACCCGGAATGAGCGAATCTGAGATCTGTAATCCGCTAGACTTCTTGCTAGATGATATGGATGGTATGGCAGCGCGGCAACTTGCTTCGGTTATGCACAAGTGTATGCGATCAGAACACAAGGATGCTTCGGATGATCCATTCTTTTCGATCGCAGGAGATTTATTGATTCAAGCTGTTTTACTGCTGGCAAAGCAAACCAAATTTCCTGACATGATGATGTGTCAGGTCATTCTGGCAATGACTGATTTGCCAAAACGAATTCAAAATTCCAAACTGAGTAAACTAACCAAAAATACGTTTTCTCAATATCTTTCGGTGTCAGGTTCAGAGAAAACAGCCGATAGCATTCGAGGCACTGCACAAAATCTATTCGTCCCTTTCACAACTCCGGGACTGGCAAATGCTTTCTGTGACAAGACGACTGTCCCACTGACAATTACAGGTAAAACGTTAATTGTCATCGGGATGGACAAATCGATCAAAACAGCATTAGCTCCCTTTCTAACTGGAATTATGCAGATGGTTTTGGATCGTAACGTTGCGATCACACGTAAAGATCCATTAGTTTTTATCCTGGATGAAGCCCCAACGGTTGGCATTGATCTAGCTACCGCATTTGCGACTCAACGTTCAGCCGGAGCCGTCACAATTATGGGCTATCAGGATTTCGGGCAATTAGAGCAACGCTATGGAGAGTCGGTTGCCCGCACGATTCTTTCCAACTGTGCGACAAAAGCCTGGTTTAATCCGCAAGAACTCAAAACGGCTCAATGGTGCAGTGATTATATTGGCGAGGAGCAATTAAATCTTAAACAAAAATCGAAAGGACATAGTGGAGGTAAGGCAAGTACAAATATCTCTGAGAATGAGCGCACACGTAGACTCTATAGTTCTGATCAATTTCTACGATTGCCATCTGGCAAATGTATTTTGATTAATCCTGCGATCTCTGGACAAGATGAAGTCGGAATCCCAATTGCTCAGAAAATTAAAATCCCCAAAGTTGTTGAACAGCAGCAAACTTGGTCAAGACGAGTGTGGAATGCAAAAATCCGCGATCGCATGAGTCAACAAAGCCCACAGCCTAAACTAACCCGTGATGAGTTGCGCCTCTACACCGAACGCATGATTGAAGAACGCGAAAAAGAAGCAGAACGGATTTTGCCTCTCATTGACGCTCCTAAAAAGTCTGATAAGTCACAAATCGAGAAAATACAAGCAGCATTCTAGAACATTATCATGAGTTTTCCAGTTCAACCCCACAGCGCGGAGAAGGTGCAGCATGACATCAACATTGTCCTAGAAGCAATCTCCCGATTTCTGTCCAGAATTCAACCTCCTGAGTTGCCGAAAAAAGCGAGGGAGAATGGGCAAGTACATGATGCAGAAATCATTCCAGATGCTGAAGTTCTCCCTTCTCGCGATTCAGTATCCTTGAAAGGCAATGTTTCTCAGTTTCAACTAGCACCAGAAGTGCGGCTGCAACTCGGTAGCTCTTACATTGCAGTTCCACTTCCCAAACTGCGTCAAAACTTAGAACTATTACCATCGGAGCAGATCTCGACTTTAGCGAGCGCGATTTCCTCTCCAGCCCTACCTCCAGTAGATCATCAAGATGTGATTGAGGCAGAAGTTATTGATATTGAGATCGATGGGGTACGGTGCTTTCATCAAGAATATGGACAGATCACGAACAACCTACTTTTACCTGATAGTCAAACTACAACAGAGATTAATGATCAGCCCGTAACCGAGCTACGTTCAGTTGGCGAAGTTGAATCATTGACTGGGCAGGAGATAGGTGATCTCAGCGCATTGCATAACGAAGTCGTGCATCAAGCACCTTCTATTCGAGTAGAGCGTGATAAATATGGAAATATTAAAGGTAGTACAGCAATTCGAGCAGTTGTTGAACATACAGAAGATAAGCTGGAAGCAGATGCAGAATATCGAGTCGAGCATCCTCTAACTCCAGAAGCAAAAGTGGTCGTAGCTCAACTGCACGACTATTTTGAGAGAACTGGCGAGAAGGAATTAGCAGGTAAACAGGATTACGACATTCAAGTAGACAGCGATCGCATTCTCTTTATTCCCAAAAATAGTTCAGCAGAAACAGTCACAATTCAGGGTGAGCAGGCGACCTCTACTTCTTCAGCACGAATTGAGCATTTGATGGTGAGATTTGCCGCCGCATATGAAAGCCTTCAAACAATTGAGCAGAGCCATGATATTGAACTAACTCGTTAGAGAGGTGTAAGTAATGAGTACGAGCTTTCCAGATTGGGATGAATTGCAAGCAGGCTATGATGCTGAGGATAATTCTCTAGGTATACGAGAACAAGATCCAAATATTGAGTTGGATCGCATTTTCGAGGGTGCTTTGAATCCGGATTCGCTACTTTCTCAGTGGGGATTATCATTTAATGCGATCGCAGTTCTATCTCAACATTCAGAACTGGTCGATGAACTCTCAAAAGAACGCACTAAACCTTATTTTCCTGCTGGTTACACGCCTTCGCTGATTGAGATTTTCTGTGATGACGTTCTTTGCGTGCGCTACCAGCAAGGTCAGATTGCTTATCCCAATCTATCGCCTCAGCATTTTCCATTTATGGAAGTTCGGTTTGATGATCAGATGGCGTTATTTGTAATTGATGGTGAGATCGTTGTGAACCGTGTCGTTGCAATGGCAGAACTCGATCAAGTCTTGGGACGGCTGTAGGCAGAGGAGCGTGAAATGAAACAGACTTATTCACAACAAGTTGTAGATGCGATCTCTGACCTACGTGGAGTAGACGCAACTGATTTAGAACTACGAATTCAGTGCGGCAAGAACGGGCGGATCGTTTTAGGCAAGCTGGCTTCGGGAGAGCAGCGCGATGAGATCTACGAAGACCGAGCAAAGTTGATTCTATCTTCTTTGAAACACCCTGCAATTGACGGAATCGATTTGCTTGCTTACAGATGCCGCGTTCCCATACTTGAGATCTCTGACAAAAAAGAGATTCTATTCCGGCAAGAACGCGACGGAACCATTTCGATTAATGCCTTGTGCCAGGATGAGAAGACTCCTCCGTTAGTTGTTCCAGACTCTGAACCGCTTAACCCTGTTCCAACTGACTTGTCTGATAGCGATATTGTGACAGCAGCACGGCGAGTCGCTCAAGCAGCAGAGGAATTGATGAATCCGTTGCACCAGGAAGTTTCTACGACAATGGTTGCTGCGATCGGTGATTATCAACTCAATCTAGATCGTGATACTCTTACGATCTCTAAAGATGAAACTATTCTAGTTCAACTCATTGACGGTCAAATTCAGCCCTCTTCACACGCAACAACGACCGACGTTCAAGTGTTTGAAGGGTGGGCCAGGAATGCTGAGGGAGTTTGGGAAACGCAATCAGTTCCCCTGGAAGAGATGCCTCACTTCATGGCACAGACAGATGGATTAGAGGCTGCGAAACAGCAAATTGAACAACTCCCGGAGTCGAGTAGTAAAGCTTTCTTTAAAACTCTTTTCTCAGATTTGAGTAAGCAGGTTGTTCAGTCGGTTCAAAACACGCTAGATAGTGACCAATTCAAATCTGCTCAGAAAGTAGTTGTGACAGGTGCAAAGTCGGCTTTTCAGACAACTAAACAAGGCTTAGAAAGTGAGCAATTCAGAAGTTTTCAGAAACAGACTGTAGACGCATTGCAAGATGGCGCAGAAAAAGCGATCGAGACAACTGGGCACAAATTAGAGCAGGCAGGACAATGGTTAGCTGCGCGACCAGAAGCCATTCGTGAACATCGAGCCGCTCGATGTGTTTACGAACTGTTTGAACGAGGCTTTGCTCGAACTCAAGAGCAGCATTACAACCTGAATGGATTCAAGGTCGAGCTTCAGGGGCGAAACTGTTTCATTCTCAAGGATTCAAGTAATCAAGAAGTGCTCCGCTTCAAAGCAGAAAAGCTGCTGTTTGGTGAGCCTAAAATCACAATTCTCTCAAAAACAGAGGCGGGAATCACTCGCGAACAATATCGAGAGATCGACCAATTACGTCAGGAAGTTGAAAAGATACGAGGTAGCCAAACTGCCGAAGTACGACATACCGAAAAGAGTTCCGCTTTTGGTGCTGCTGCCCGAATGGTAGCAGAATTCAATGAGACAAAGGATTATAGCGGCAGGCATTATCGAATTGAGATTGGACAAGATTCCCTCACGATTACATCAAAAGATGGACGAGGCATCATTTATCAGCAACAGGGTGATCAGGTGCATTCAAGGCTAGAACAACAAGATTTTGGGCGATTTTCTCAAGCCATTAAAACGATCGAACAACAGCAAATAAATTCGTCCCAGCAACATCAAGTAGAGATTGGATAACTGAGTCTAGCTTATGTCAGTAGAACACAAGGAAGCTCTGATTAGAGCGTTCCACAGTTCATTATTGGAAGGAGAAAACTATGCCCGAATTCATCAGGCGAGAAGACAAGCTGAAGATATTTTGGCTCAACTCATTCCTCCCGGCAGTTCACTGACAAAGTTAGTTGATGAAGCAATGGAAGCAGCGGTGGTACGAGTTTCACCGTTGCTCATTCATCAATGTACAACCATTCACCAAGCGTACGATCGCTTAATCGATTTGCTTGATCGTCAACCGACTTTGGGCGTTCGCTCCTCGACTTCAGTTCTTCAGCAGGCATACAGCACACCCATTCCGATTGCCTACCTTGCTTCAACCCTAGCAGGCATCAATCCAGAAACAACAGTCTACGAACCCACGGCTGGAAATGGGGCATTGCTGATTACTGCTAATCCAGCGAGAACGATCGCAAACGAACTGAACCAAGATCGCTTTACAGAACTAACGAATCGAGGTTATTCTCGATTGACTCGGCAGGATGCTATCCACTATCATCCCCCAGAACAGGTCGATATTATGGTCTGTAATCCGCCATTTGGTTCTGTCCAAGGCGGAAATGGCAGGATTCGACGGTTTGAACTTCCAGGAAATCGAAGAGGAACGCGCCAGATCGATCATGCGATCGCTTTCAAAGCGTTAGAAGCGATCAAGGATGACGGTCGAGCCGTATTGATTCTCGGCGGCAAGCTAGGTGACGATGAAGATCTTCGCTCGAATCGTTACAACAGCATTGAGAGTCGAGGCTTCTTCTTTTCTCTCTATCAGCACTACAACGTCACGCAGCACTTTTCTATTTGGGGCAATCGGTAGTGTTCTAGATGTGTGGGCATAACGTTATACTGCTCGCCCGAACTCATGACGATTGATGAATAATCCAATCACAGTATCATGCATCTTCTCAGTCTTGGAAAAACAGATCGTCTTTCTGGCAA
>NZ_JAFLCJ010000043.1:0-29333 GCF_017302695.1 Leptolyngbya sp. UWPOB_LEPTO1
GCGAGGGTCTGCCAAATCAGCAAAGTGCGTGAGAATCCGCGCATCCGTAGGTTGAGTCATGAGCAGTGTCTCTCAAGCGGTTTACACTGCTTTTAGCCTACGTCACTTTTTTCTTGCGTTTGCCCTTACTTTTCAAATCAGGACTCTGCTTAGTTTGTCCCGAGCGTGTTACTATGACTATTCCGGGAAGTGTGGCAATTCCGCCATATCACGTTGAAACTATCAGAAAGGAGTCCTCGGTTCTAGTTATGCTCAAATTGAGATTAAAGCGCTTTGGTAAAAAGCGTGAAGCCAGCTATCGGATTGTTGTTGCTCAAAGTACCACTCGTCGCGATGGTCGCCCCTTGGCAGAAGTTGGATTTTATAATCCCAGATCAGATGAAGTCCGTTTAGATGTTCCGAAGATCTTGGATTGGATGAAGAAAGGCGCACAGCCGACGGATACTGTTCGCGATATCCTCTTCAAAAACAATGTACTTGAGCAATTGAAAGCTGAGTAATTCTTGTGAAACCTGTGACTCCAGATTATGCCGGACTGATCCGGTTTCTTGTTGAACCTTTTCTCGAAACGCCAGATGCGCTGAAAATCGACTGTGAAGTGCTCGCCAATCGATCGCGGATTTGGATTCGTTTAGCGTTTGAAGGCACGGACAAAGGACGTGTCTTTGGTCGAGGTGGACGAAATGTTCAGGCAATTCGGACCACGATCGAGGGTGTTGCGAAGGCGGCAGGACAGACGGTAAATCTGGATGTTTACGGGAGCGGTCGAGAAGATTCTGAGGATCGCCCTCCCAGACGCGATCGTCCTCAAGGGCGACCGACTCCCCGCACTGATGCTCCCAAACGACCCACGCGAGAAAATTAATTCGTGTGAATCGGTCAACTTGTAAGCTTCGCGAATCGAATTTGCGAAGCTTTTGAAGTATTTTACGATCGACTAAACAAAGATTTTGCGGCTGATTTGATCACATTGCCTGTATCCGATAGCGTTTGAGAGACAGGATGTTCCGTTTGCAAAATGACTCGCGCACAGTTGCGTCCTGGCAAGCCTGAAATTGATCCGCCGGGATGAGTTCCTGCACCTGTGAGAAAGAGTCCCTCGATCGGGGTTTTATAGTTCGCAAGTTCCGGCAATGGGCGGAAAAACATCATTTGATCAAAGCTCATATCCAGATGATAGTAATTGCCTTTTGAAACTCCAATCCGGCGCTCTAGTTCTGGTGGACTTTCAATATGACGGGCAATGATTGAAGATTTGAGATTGGGGGTGTATTCAGCCAGTTTATCGAGAACACGATCTGCGACTTGATTTTTTAAGTCTTCTGTCCATCCTGTTCCTTTTAGCCCAGTGCCTTCTGCTCCTGCAATCTGGTACGGCACAAAGAATTCAATCCAAAGTGTATGTTGACCTTCTGGAGCTAGGGATGGATCAAGCAAAGATGGCACGACCATATACATCGAAGGATCATCAATTGGAATTCTGCCAATAGTCGGATCAGTATGAGCAATCTCCACTTGTGCGACCGAATCTGCAATCAATGCTGAACCCATCCAGTATTCATCTTGATGATTGTGATTTTCAAAGCGAGGCAATTCTGACAATGCACAGTCAATTTTGAGAATGGCTTCATTGTGGTTGGCGATACGACGACCAACTCGTTCTCGCAGTTCAGCATCTGATGCATCAACATCGCGTTCATCAATCAATTGTAAAAATAGTCTTTGAGCATCCAGGCTCGATATGACTCCCATTGTCGATCGATATTCTTGACCATTAGTAAGCCGAACTCCTACAGCTTTTCCATCATCGATCAAAACCCGTTGCACCTGCTGATCCGTCCGAATTTCACCACCGAGATCCTGCACACATCGAACCAACGCTTGCGTGAGTGCCCCAGTTCCACCTTTGGGACGTGCCATACCCGGATTGTGCCGCAATGACATCATAATTGAACCCACTGCCATATTCTTTTGGGAAGGCGGGGTGCTAAGTTCAGCAGAAAGTCTTGCGAGAGGCGCTTTCAAAAACTCTGAATCAAAGTATTCATTGATCACATCAAGCGGGCTAGATAACATGGTGCGGATGAGATCCAGCGTTTTGTCTCCTGACCCCATCAATGACATCATATCTTTGATTTTGCTGATGTCGTAGTTGCCTGCCATATCCACGATCGACTTGGGAGGAGCATTAAATATCGGAGTCAGCATTCCAATCACCCGCTGCCAGAAGTCAGTAAACTCAGCATATTTGGCAGCATCACGGGGGCTGAATCGTGCAATTTCAGCACAGGTTTGCTCGACTGAGCGATGCGCTAAAAAGTACTTGCCATCTGGATGAGGGCAAAACACAACTGGGTCACAGAATAGATATTCCAGCCCGTATTTTTCTAGCTCTAATTCTTCAACAACAGGTCCTAAGTGAATGAAAATAGATTGATCGCACAAGGGCTAAACAGAAATCCAGGAGCGTCTTCTGGCATCAGTTCTTCTGTCGTCGCTGCCCCGCCTGGAATGGAATTTTTTTCAAGCAGTAAGACACTATAGCCTGCTTTGAGGAGGTAGGCAGCACAGACTAAGCCATTATGCCCTGCACCAATAATGATCGCGTCGTAGCTTTGCATGTTAAATACTGTTAGAAATTAACTTCAAGAGTCGCGCGTGCGTGAGTACGATCGCACGGTACATCCTACAGTCAATCTTGAAAGCTCCGAATCACTAAGAAGTTGCACTTTTGAGTAGTAAAAAATCTGCCAAAAGAGAGGAGAGCTCGCTTGTACTTTTTTAAACCGCGAAAACTCTTGCTAGCCAATTTTTCCCTCAATCAAGAGTCAACATCGGAATTGCTATCGCAGTTCGTAATTTTCTTTATACTCTACGAGTTCTAGCCATGTGCTATCGGGATCTTTTACATAGATGCGGTACTTGGTTTCTGGAGAATCCTCAAGCATATATTCAATTCCGTTTGCTTCTAGTAACGCGGTCATTTTTTTGCCATCTGCAATCACAAAGCCGATGTGATCAATATTTCCGGTATGAAGTGGACTGGCTTGAGATGCGTTGGGTCGTTCGTAGAGTGAGAGATAGAATTGCTGATTACCAAAATGCAACCAACTCATGTCGTTTGACTGTTCTTGGACACGGATAAACCAATCAGGAAAGAGGGTTTGGTAAAACTGCAAGGTTGCTTCTAAGTTCTGACAAACCTTGTTGATATGTTCAATTCGATAGAAGTTCATAGTCACCTCTGAAATCTTTGTTGCCTAAATCATACTCGTTATGAGTTCGACTTGCAACCCAGATTTATCGCGATCGCACTTCTATTCGAGTTTTTTCATCCAGAAGCAGGCTTATACAGCAGTTGAAGAATTACGATCGCCGTAGTTCTGTTCAATCCAAGCCTGATACGCTCCAGATTGGACTTGTTCGACCCAATCAGTGTGATTGAGATACCACTGAATTGTTTTGAGTAAGCCACTGGCAAAACTTTCTTTGGGTTCCCAGCCTAGCTCACGCTGAATTTTACTGTTATCGATGGCATAACGGCGATCGTGTCCGGGACGATCTTTAACAAAGGTAATCAGTTCAGCATGTTGAAAATTCGCCTTGGGAGCCAGTTGATCCAACACAGTACAAATCTGATTCACGACTGCAAGATTCGTTTGTTCGTTGTTTCCACCAATGTTGTAAGTCTCTCCAATTCGCCCATGTTGCAAGACTTGGTAAAGTGCATCACAATGATCTTCAACATAGAGCCAGTCTCGAATATTTTGCCCATCTCCATAAATCGGCAGTGGTTTACTATTAAGGGCATTCAGAATCATCAAGGGGATAAGCTTCTCCGGAAATTGGCGTGGCCCATAATTGTTAGAACAATTTGTCGTCAGCGTTGGTAATCCATAGGTGTGATAATAAGCCCGAACTAAATGATCAGCCCCTGCTTTAGAAGCTGCATAAGGACTGTTTGGTGCGTAAGGCGTATTTTCCCGAAATGCTGGATCAGTTGGGCTGAGTGAGCCATAGACCTCATCGGTTGAAACCTGTAAAAAGCGGAAGCTATCGCGTTTCTGACCCAGTAATTTCTCCCAATACGCTCGACTCGCTTCGAGCAGGCGAAATGTGCCTAGAATATTGGTTTCAATGAATGCGTGTGGATTCAAAATTGAGCGATCGACATGACTTTCTGCGGCAAAGTTCACAATTGCATCTGGCTTGTACTGCTCCAACAAATCCTTCAGTAATTCAAGATCACAAATATCTCCTCGAACAAAAGTATAGTCAGGATGCTGCTCTAACTCTGCGAGAGTCTGATAATTACTAGCGTATGTAAGCTTATCGAGGTTGATAATGCTTGCCCATTGTTCTTTGCAAGCCTTCAATACAAAATTAGAGCCAATAAAACCCATTCCACCGGTGACAAGAAACGTTTGCATAGCTTGGCTCTGATCAACTGAATCAAATATTATTCTCGTGCTATCGCTTAATTGATGATTGAAACTAAGACTTTAACATTATGCCTATTGGGATAGACAATCTTGACTGTGTGCATTAAAGCCTTCCCTTAGAAAGATGAACGAACATATTTAATCTCTCACATTAGGTTACGAGTCGTTAAGACCCTAGTTATGATGAAATCTGTGAGTGCTATTCAGCTTTCTATTTGTGTTGGAACTCGGAATCGTCCAGCGGATTTGATCCGATGTCTCAATTCATTAGTATTACTCGATACGATCGAGTTTGAGATCATTGTGATCGATGATGCTTCGGAAATCGCGATCGCGGATCGGGTTCTTCAAGAAATTCATCCTAGCCTTGTCTCTAAAATTCAGTTTTTCCGCCATGCACAGAATCGCGGGATTCCTGCAACTCGGAATGAACTTGCACAGCGCGCAAATGCACCGTATTTGTTCTGTCTTGATGATGATGCTCAGTTACTCAGTGCGAGTAGCATTTATGCAGCAATCCAAGTGTTAGAAACAAGTCCAGAAGTCGGGGCTGTAGCACTGTCTCAAACCAATGAGCGAGGAGAATTGTTACCTGGACAGCCTGCACCCGCAAGTTATCGATGCTACGCCCCAACTTTTATTGGATATGGAAGCTTACTGCGGCGCGAGCTATTTGTAGAGCTAGGAGGCTATCGGGAAGTGTTCGCGGCTTATTATGAGGAGCCAGAATTTTGTAAACGGATGCTCGATCGTGGTTTTTACGTCGTCTATCTTCCCGATGCAGGCATCATTCATCACCAATCTCCGATCGGACGCAACAATTTAATTGCGCTCAGAAATGGCTGCCGGAATAAATGTTTTGCTGCGGTTTATAACGAGCCACTCTTCATGATGCTCTTGAGTATTCCAGCAAGACTTTTGGTTTACAGCTATAAGCATCAGCGATACCGCAAACAACAAGGTATCGAAAGTGAGTTTGGAGCGGGGTGGATTTTGGCAGAACTACGCAGGAATTTTTCAGTGCTTTGGCGCGATCGTAAAGCGTTGAAGTGGACGACCTACTACAAATGGCATAAAGTTAAACGTACTCCAGCCTATGAACTTGTAACCTAAAGTTTTGACGTATGAAGCTATTAATTATTAATCATTCCTGTACGATTCCCGTTGTACAGCAGTTTTATGCTGAAGTTGAACGGCAAACGGGTTGGGAGATTACGATCGTTGTTCCCAGTAATTGGCAAGATGAATATAATCGCGTCCGCACAGTAGAGCGGTGGAAAGACTTTACAGGACAGCTTATTAGTCTACCTGTTTGGAAATCAGGGAGTATTCCATTACACATTTATCGGTCTTTATTTTTCAACCTGTTGCGAGATTTAGCTCCTGATTTTATCTATGTGCATCAAGAACCTTATGCGTTAGTCACTCTGCAAATTTATTTAGCAAACTATCTCACTATTCGTAAGTCCATTGGCTTTTTTACTTGGCAGAACATTTTTAAGAACTATCCAGTTCCTTTTCGACAAATGGAGCGCTGGATCTTGAAACATACAGATGTGATGTTTCCAGGATCGCACAGTGCAGAAGCAGTGATGCGAAAAAAAGGTTTTACTGGACAAAGTGTTTTGCTACCTTCAGGGATTGATCCGGCGATTTACTATCCCAGAGAACAGCAGTCTAGACCTGACGAAATCTTAATTGGATATGTGGGGCGAATTGTTGAACAGAAAGGCTTGAAGACATTATTACTAGCACTTGGAGAAATTGCACATTTGCCGTGGCGATTTGTTCTGATTGGAAGCGGAGAATTTGAGCCAGAATTTGATCAGATTGCTCGATCGCTGAATTTAAGCGATCGCATTGAAAAACATGGTTTTGTCCCGTTTACAGAAACACCAAACTATCTTTCTGAGTTAGATATTCTCGTCTTACCCTCTGAGACCCGATCAAATTGGAAAGAGCAATTTGGACGAGTCATTATTGAAGCGATGGCCTGTGGAACAGCGGTGGTCGGGTCTGACTCAGGAGAAATTCCGTATCTGATTCAAGCGACTCAAGGTGGAGTAGTTTTTCCAGAAGGAGATGCGATCGCGCTTGCTCGATCGCTTGAAAGATTGATTTTAGAGCCAGAGTTGCGAGTTTCTTTAGCCGAAACAGGACGAAACTCGGTGCATCAAAATTATACGAATGCGCTATTAGCTCATCGTTTTGCGGAAGCAATCAAAAATCAAGTGGAATTTGATCCGAAATCGCAGCGTTCAGGAGTACAATCGTTTCCGTCTCCTTAAATGTTCAGCGTATGTCTCTTTCGCGATCGCGTATTCCAGATCAACGTTGGTATATTCATCCCGATCAAAGAGATCGAGCGATTCAGCTTGCCCTAGAGACAAATCGCTCTCCACTGTTAACGCAAGTTCTGCTCAATCGCGGATTAGAAACTTTCGAGGACATTCAAGAATTTCTCGATCCACAGCAAGAGTTGCCGTCTGCACTGGAAGATTTTCCGGATTTAGCTGTGAGCTTAGAACTCTTGATCAATGCGATTAATGACAAAACTCGAATTGCCATCTGTGGAGACTATGACGCGGATGGAATGACGAGTACAGCATTGTTACTCAGAGCATTGCGATACTTAGGTGGGCGCGTCGATTATGCGATCCCCAGTCGGATGAGTGAAGGCTACGGGATTAATACTCGGATTGTAGAAGAGTTCTACGAGGAAGGCGTGGGGCTGATTCTTACAGTCGATAATGGAATTGCTGCCCATCAACCGATCGAGCGTGCTAGAGAGCTAGGTTTAACAATCATTGTGACGGATCACCACGATCTCCCTCTAGAGCTTCCAAATGCAAATGCAATTCTCAATCCAAAGCTGATTGCAGAAGAGTCACCTTATCGAAGTATGGCAGGGGTGGGAGTCGCTTACGTGTTGGCGCTCTGTTTAGCTCAGAGTTTTGGACAGACGAGAGAGTTGCAGAACTCTTTGCTAGAGCTATTCACATTAGGAACGATCGCAGATTTAGCACCTTTAACCGGGGTGAATCGCCGATGGGTAAAACGAGGCTTACAGCTTTTACCGAAGTCTAAAATGGCTGGAATTCAAGCCCTGATTCAAATTGCTGGATTGAGCAATGAGAAAAACTTAAAGCCAGAAGCGATCGGATTTCGGTTAGGGCCAAGAATTAATGCGATCGGGAGAATTGGCGATCCGCAAGTTGTGATTGAGCTACTTGTTACTGATGATGACGGCGTTGCTCTAGAACAAGCAATGAAGTGCGAAATCGAGAATAAGCGGCGACAGCAACTCTGCGAACAGATTGAAAAAGAAGCGATCGAGTATTACGAAGATAGTTCATTTGATGCAAAAGCCGATCGAGTATTACTGCTAGTAAAACGAGATTGGCATCATGGTGTGATTGGGATTGTTGCATCTCGATTAGTTGAGCGATATGGAGTTCCAGTGTTTATTGGAACTTATGAAGATGATGATCATATTCGCGGTTCGGCTCGGAGCATCCCAGAATTCAATGTGTTTGAGGCATTAGAATTTTGCAAGGATCTGATGCTGAAATCAGGGGGACATAAAGCAGCGGGTGGGTTCTCGTTTAAGGCAGATCGTTTAGATGAAATTCGCGATCGCTTGAGAACGTTCGCACATCAATCTCTCAAGCCTGAGCATCTTAAGCCTTTAGTAACAGTCGATGTTGAAGCAGATTTAACTCAAATTGATCTAGCTCTCCATGCACAGCTTGATGTTTTACATCCTTGCGGGATGGAGAATCCTGAGCCTGTATTTTGGACACCGAATGTTTTAGTGACCGAGCAGCGGCGCATTGGCAAGGGACATATCAAACTTGTCTTAGAATCTGCGGGGCAAAAAGTAAATGCGATCGCGTGGCGTTGGGGTGAGTATTTTCCGTTACCAAGCCCCTTAGATGTTGCATATCGAGTCAAGTCGAATGAGTGGAATAATCAGGTTTCTGTCCAACTTGAAGTTCTCGGTGTGAGATTCCCAGGACAGAGTTCTCAGACAGAATTTCGATTTAGCGATCGAGTCTATCACTGCACAATGCTCGATCAGAAAGAATTAAGAATTCAAAATGCGAAGGGCGATATTTTAGTAATCCAAAAAGGACAGAAAATTGGAACACTTGGGAGAAGTGATCAAACAGTACAAGAAGTCGATGTTTCGCAAGCACCATACTATGATCTGGTGAAAGCTGCGGTGAATGCTTTGGCAATTTAGATTGATAGACTTGAACTGAAACGGAAGAAATCGGTCGTTCTTTCAAGGCTGCCCTCTACTTTCTGCTCACTCTTCTACAATAGGGTTGAGACATTTTCTAAAGCTTATGAAGCGGATTGTTCTGATTGCGGGATTTGAATCGTTTAATGCAGGGCTGTATCGGCAGGCGGCAGATCTAGCACAGTCACAGTGTTCACAGCTAGACATTCGAGTGTTTAGCGATCGCGATCTCGCCTCAAATCCGACAGAAATAGAAGCCGCATTGCAACAAGCTGATGTCTTTTTTGCCAGTTTGCTGTTTGACTACGATCAAGTACTTTGGCTAAGAGAACGAGTCCAGACGATTCCCATTCGCTTGGTGTTTGAATCGGCATTGGAATTAATGAGTTTGACGCAGTTAGGGAAATTTGCAATTGGGGATAAGCCCAAAGGAATGCCTAAACCTGTTAAATTCATTCTCGATAAATTTAGTAACGGGCGAGAAGAAGACAAACTTGCAGGCTATATTAGCTTTCTGAAAACAGGCCCAAAATTATTGAAATTTGTCCCAGTTCAGAAAGTTCAAGATCTGCGAAATTGGTTGATCATTTATGGCTATTGGAATGCAGGGGGAACAGAGAATGTCGCGGCTCTGTTTTGTACGATCGCTCAAAAGTATTTAGGTCTAACCGTTGGCGAAATTGCAGACCCCATTGAAACTCCAAATATTGGGCTTTTGCATCCTGAGTATGATGGCTATTTTGAATCTCCAAAGCAATATCTAGACTGGTATCGACAGCGTTTCAATTCTGATCATCCGACTGTTGGAATACTGCTCTATCGAAAGCATGTCATTACAAATCAGCAATATATTCCAAAATTAATCAAAGCGTTTGAGAAAGCCAATTTAATTCCCGTTCCAATTTTTATTAACGGCGTTGAAGGTCATGTTGCTGTTCGTGATTTGATGACGACAGACTATGAACAGCAACAGCGCGATCGCGGTATCAACGCAACGCTTTCACTTTCGGATCAAGCAGTAAAAGTAGATGCCATTGTTTCCACGATCGGATTTCCCTTGGTCGGAGGCCCCGCCGGATCAATGGAAGCAGGAAGGCAGATCGAGGTGGCTAAACGCATTCTCAATGCTAAGAATGTTCCCTACATTGTTGCGGCTCCATTGCTCATTCAAGACATTCATTCTTGGACAAGGCAGGGAATTGGCGGATTGCAGAGTGTGGTTTTGTATGCGCTGCCTGAGTTAGACGGCGCGATCGATACGATTGCGCTCGGTGGTTTAGTCGGAGAAACCATTTACCTCATTCCAGAACGAGTAGACCGATTAACCGGGCGATTAAATCAATGGATTAAACTCCGCCAAACTCCTGCTAAGCAGCGAAAAATTGCGATTCTACTGTATGGATTTCCGCCCGGATATGGAGCAGTTGGGACAGCAGCATTGCTGAATGTGCCGCGATCGCTGATCAAACTATTACAGGCGATGAAAGAGCAAGGATATGCGATCGCGGATTTACCCGAAGACGGAGAAACTCTGATTCAAGCTGTCAAACGCTCAGATGAAGGAGATGCGATCGCAATTTCAACCCAAACACTTGAGAAATGGTTAGGCTATCTGCTCACGTCTAGAGTTGAAAAGCAGTGGAAATCGTTATCCAGTAGTGGCATTAAGACACTCGGTGATGATTTAGTGTGGGGAGGCGTTCAGCTTGGCAATGTTTGGATCGGAGTGCAGCCTCCACTCGGAATTTCAGGAGATCCGATGCGACTGATGTTTGAGCGGGATTTAACGCCTCATCCGCAGTATGCAGCATTTTACAAATGGCTTCAGAACGACTTTGGGGCAGATGCGATCGTGCATTTCGGAATGCATGGCACAGTCGAATGGCTCCCCGGTTCACCGCTTGGAAATACAGGTTATTCTTGGTCAGATATCTTACTCGGCAATCTTCCAAATCTTTATGTCTACGCGGCAAATAATCCTTCAGAATCGATTCTGGCAAAGCGCCGAGGCTATGGCACTTTAATCTCTCACAATGTTCCGCCTTATGGTCGAGCAGGATTGTACAAAGAGCTAGTCAACATTCGAGACTTAATTGCAGAGTATCGCGAAGATCCAGAAAAGAACTATGCGCTCAAATCCGCGATCGTGCAAAAAATCATCGATATAGGAATTGATGCAGATTGCCCGTTTGCAGAAGCAAAGCAACTAGGCATTGCGTTCAATCTTGAGAATATCAATCTCTTTAGCAATGATGCTTTTAATCGTTATCTGATTACTCTGTACGAATACTTGCAGGTCTTAGAAAATCGATTGTTCTCATCGGGCTTACATACCTTAGGTGAAATGCCCTCACCAGAGATGCTTGAAAGTTATCTCAAAGCATATTTTGACGATCGCATTCCTGAATCATCGATCGCTCAAATTGCTCAAGGTGAAGATCTAGCACAATGGCAAGAAGCCGTTGATATTCGTAATCTGCTACTACAAACGACTGACGAACTGACGAATCTACTACGCGGATTGAATGGCGAATATATTCCTCCTGCGCCCGGAGGTGATTTACTTCGAGATGGCTTAGGCGCATTACCCACGGGTCGAAATATTCACGCCCTTGATCCCTATCGAATGCCTTCTCCTGCTGCTTATGAACGCGGTCGCGAGATTGCTCGTAAAATTATCGATCAGCATCTCAAAGAGCATCAAACCTATCCAGAAACGGTAGCAGTCATGCTTTGGGGACTAGATGCGATTAAAACCAAAGGTGAATCGCTCGGAATCTTACTCGAACTCGTCGGAGCGGAACCCGTTAAAGAAGGAACAGGCAGAATTGTCCGATACGAACTCAAGCCAATCTCAGAAGTTGGACATCCTCGAATCGATGTTCTCGCGAACCTTTCAGGCATTTTCCGCGATAGCTTTGTCAATATCATTGAGCTACTCGACGATCTATTTCAACGAGCCGCAGAACTGGATGAACCAGCAGACCAGAACTTTATTCGCAAACATGCGATCGAACTACAAACTCAAGGTGTCGAAAATCCCACAGCCCGCTTATTCTCCAATCCCGCAGGTGATTACGGTTCGCTCGTCAACGATCAAGTCGTTGCCTCAAACTGGGAATCCGGCGAAGAATTAGGACAAACCTGGCAGAGTCGAAATGTCTTTAGCTATGGCAGAAAAGATAAAGGAGAAGCGCGATCGCAAGTTTTAGAAACTCTCTTGAAAACTACCGATCGCATTGTGCAAGAAATTGATTCAGTCGAATATGGCTTAACTGATATTCAAGAGTACTATGCCAACACAGGCGGACTCAAACGCGCCGCAGAACAGCAAAAAGGTACGAAAGTTCAGGCGAGCTTTGTCGAAAGCTTTTCAAAAGATACAACGCCTCGAAATTTAGAAGACCTCTTGAGAATGGAGTATCGCACAAAGCTTTTGAATCCAAAATGGGCAGAAGCAATGGCAGCCCAAGGCTCAGGTGGCGCTTACGAAATCTCGCAACGCATGACCGCCTTAATCGGATGGAGTGGTACAGTTGATTTCAAAGAATCTTGGGTCTACGACCAAGCGGCGGATACATATGCTTTAGATGTAGAAATGGCAAAAAGACTTCAAGAAGCGAATCCTGAAGCCTTTCGCAATATTGTGGCACGAATGCTAGAAGCAAACGGACGAGGATTTTGGAATCCCGATGATGAGAAGCTGTCGAAACTCAGAGCGCTCTATGAACAATCGGATAGCAAGCTTGAAGGAGTAGAAATTGCTTCAGTTTAGCTTGCTTCCGACGATTCAATCGGAGCACATCCTAAGAGTATGCTTTAAAAGTAATCGTTGAGGCGCATTCACCCGCCCTGGAATGGAATTCCGGGCTAGTTGAACGAAGTCCACTGAAGGGACTAACAGCCAATCAGACTGGGGTCTTCAGTCCTTTTCAAAGGACTTCGCACCGTTAGCCCCGAATTCATTCCGGGGCGAGCTAGAACGGAGCGAGGAAACGGTTGATACTTTTAAAACACCCTCTAACGGCGCAGGTAGGTAAACTTCGCATTCGGTCTGCCCACAAAGCAAGACTGATTAAATCCATACTTCCGAATCACCGCCAAAGACTGTTCTGCCTCAGCCTGATTTCCTTCAAAATCAAACATCCAGTGATTGCCATCTACAATTTTCCAACGATTGTTAATCTTGCTAACCGTCGTCGTTGCCGGATTGAACGGAATACAATCTTCACCGCGCATTGCGCCTACTGGAGCTGCATTGTTCACCAACATATACTGGAATGAAGGCTGAGGTCTACCCACAAAGCAGGACTTGTTCATTTTATAGTGCTTGATCGTGCGGAGAGACTGTTCTGCTCTTGCGCGATCGCCTTCAAAATTAAACATCAAATGATTGCCATTTTCCACGATCGTCCAACGCCCCTGAACATTCTCAACGGCTGTATTATTAGGATTGAACGCAATGCAATCTTCATTCAGCGCAGTTTGACCGAGCGAAACTGCATTCGATCGATATTTTCGATCCGTTTTACGATCGTGCAACACAATGTAAACCGATTGGGGCGGGGTTTTGCCTTGCTGAACTGCAAACCAGAGCTTCGTCAGATTTTCTGGATTTGAAAAAGCACAGAACCCATAGATTCTCTGATTCGATTGAGCATCATAGATATCAACCCAAGTTCTCGAAGAATTGGTGTTCGCACCGCAAGCAGGCAAATCCGGAGCACTCGTAAACAGCGCAGCATTGATTTGCTGCCAGTTCGTAACCGTCAAATTGTAGTAAGTATAGCCATTTTTGTTTTCGGTTCCTTTGAAAGCGAGAACAGGATTTGGAGAATTCAGTGCAGTCAAGTTACCAAACAGATTTGGATTCACATGAATCGGTTTAATTTCATTTGCAAACCCGGCTGTTGTGCCTAAACTTAACATTAGCCCAGCCAATAATGTGCTTGCTAACAAATGTTTAGATTGCATATTCCTTGAAGCTCCAGTAAATGAGTGGATACGGGTTAATAGGGAAGCGATCGAGACTTTATGCACTGCATTTCTATCGCTTGTCATTTCAGCCTAAGCGCCCCTACAAAACATCCACAGTGCCCAAACGGGTAAGAAAAACGGAGCGAATTATTATTAGGTATTGGTAGGTTTATTCAAGTAACTTAACAGCTTTTCTCAGGCGATCCATCTTAGAGGAGATGAGGTAGGGATCACCGTATTCGTATGATTTTCCAATGCTAGGACTTCTACAGAAATGATGAGTTTTAGCGATCGAAGTGTGAAACAAACCATTTATTCACTAAAGCGCGATCGTGAGTGAAGTTGCGATCGCAGGGTGACACGCCTATGGAAATGCTACAAGAATATCGCTATAAATTAGCGCAGTTTTGGCGATCCTCGATCGTCTTTCGCAGTCTTAGTTTACTTACCATCTTTGCCATCTCTGCGCTTCTGATCGTGTTACCTGCGCGATCGCAGCCCGTCGTTCTCACATTTTTGATGAATGCACCCGAAGTGCCAAATCTGCGACCTTTAATTGCAGAATTTGAGAAGCAAAATCCAGGCATCAAGCTCAACATGATTGAAGGTCCCAACGCTTCAAACTTGATCGAAGACTTGAATACGTCTGCTTTTCTTTTAGGAAGTGCGCCTTATGATCTCGTCAATATGGATGTCACTTGGGTCGCAAAATTTGCAGCAGCAGGATGGCTGCGTGACTTAACCAATGAAATTCCCCAAGAACAGTTAAACGAGTTCTTGCCCGGAGACATCGAAGCCAGTCGCTATCAAGGCAAACTCTATCGAGTGCCCTGGCGAACAGATGCAGCGTTACTCTTCTACCGGAAAGATTTGCTCGACCAAGCAGGACTTCAGCCACCCGAAACTTTTGATCAGTTGATCAAAGCCTCGCAGCAAATTCAAGGTAAGAATGGCGCACAGTGGGGATACGTTTATCAAGGGCGACAGTACGAAGGCGTTGCTGCGATGTTTATTGAGGTCTTAGAAGGCAATGGCGGCTTCTGGGTCAATCCTCAAACAAATGAAGTTGGACTCGATCGACCCGAAGCGATTCAAGCCTTAAACTTCTTAAGAACCACTGTTGACAAAGGTGTGACACCAGCTGGGGTCAGTACCTATCAAGAAGAAGAAGCGCGGCTCCTCTTCCAAAGTGGGAACACCGTATTTATGCGAAACTGGCCTTACGCTTGGGCATTACTCAATAAAGAAGACTCACCTGTTCGCGGCAAAGTCGCCGTCAAACCTGTGATTCACGCACCTGGAAAACTGAGCGTGTCTTGTCTAGGCGGATGGGGTTGGGGAATCGCTAGCACGACTCAGCATCCCGTTGAAGCTCGGAAAGCGCTCGACTTCTTTACAGGAACCCACGTTCAAAAAACCACATCCCTTTCCTCTGGGTACTTGCCGAGTCGCAAAGCGTTGTACAAAGACCCAGAAATTCTCGCGAAATACGACTTTTTCCCAGTCGCGCTCAAAGCTCTGGAAAATCCTGGAATTCGACCTCCGATCGCGCAATATGCTCAAGCATCTGATATTTTGCAGCGCTATCTCAGTTCCGCAATCTCAGGACGCATTTCACCCGAAGAAGCGATGAAGTCAGCAGCCCGTGAAACACGCGCATTGTTAGGAGTTTAGCCGATGAAAGATGTGATTCGAGAGCGAGAACGTCGTACAGGTTGGCTCTTAACGATTCCAGCCTTGCTGATTTTGACGCTGGTCTTTGCTTATCCAATTCTGCGAGCGTTCTGGCAAAGTCTATTTGTTCAGAACTTAGGAAATCAACTGAATCCAAATTTTACAGGATTGTCTAATTTTGCCCGGATGGCTCAAGACGGGCGATTCTGGCAAAGTATGGTCAATTCAGCGATTTTTACGTTTTCATCCGTGGCGATCGAACTTGTGCTCGGGATGGGAATTGCGCTCGTACTCAACCAATCTTTCCGAGGTCGAGGAGTGGTAAGAACGATCGCAATTCTGCCTTGGGCTTTGCCAACTGCGTTGATTGCACTCGGTTGGACGTGGATTTTCAATGATCAATACGGGATTGTCAATGACATTTTGCTGCGGTTGGGATTCATCGATACTGGTATCAACTGGCTCGGCAATCCGACTTTAGCCATGCTAGCAGTCATCTTTGCAGATGTTTGGAAAACAACACCCTTCATCAGCATTCTATTGCTCGCTGGACTGCAATCCATTCCAAATGATCTGTACGAGGCACAAGCGATCGATGGAGCTTCCCCTTGGCAAAGTTTTCGACAGATTACCTTGCCTCTACTGATGCCCCAAGTGGTCATCTCACTGTTATTCCGGCTCGCTCAGGCATTCGGAATCTTTGACTTAATCAGTGTCATGACCGGAGGTGGCCCTGGAGGTGCGACTGAAACAGTTTCACTCTACATCTACGCCACAGTGATGCGCTATCTAGACTTCGGTTATGGAGCAGCATTAGTTGTGGTGACGTTCTTACTGTTAGTGTTAGCCGTTGCGATCGCAAGTTACTTCCTAACTCGATCCAGAGCTAAAGCATCGGGAGCAATTTAATATGACAACTGTATTTCCAGAATCCGTCGATCGACGAATGCCAGGAGGCAAATCAACTCGAATTGGGCGAAAAGTCGTCTTGCCGATTGCAGTTGCCTTCACTGTCATCTTTTGCCTGGCTCCAATCCTTTGGCAGCTCTTGACCTCATTCAAAGTGAATGCTGACATTGCGGCAATTCCCAATGTTTATTTCCCAACTCGATTTACATTAGATCATTACCGTTCTTTGTTTGAGCGTCGCCCATTTTTGAACTATATCTTCAATAGTGCGATCGTCTCTTTTGCTTCAACTATCCTCGCTTTAGGAGTCGGCTCTCCCGCAGCTTATGCGCTCGCCAGACTGAAACTTCAAGGAGAACGCTGGATTTTAGCAGGTGTTCTGATCGTGACGCTATTCCCACCGATTCTGCTCTTCCTGGGACTCCTCGAAATCGTTCGGGCGCTTCATCTTGGAAACAACTATCTTTCATTGATCATTCCTTACACCGCGATTAACTTGCCGCTCACGATTCTGGTGATGCGAAGCTTCTTTCAGCAACTTCCCAAAGATCTCGAAGATGCGGCAAGAGTCGATGGCTATAGCACCCCTCGAATGCTGCTCGAAGTCGTTCTACCGATGACGATTCCAGCACTCGTGACGACTGGAATTTTGACTTTCATTTCTGCCTGGAATGAATTCATCTTTGCCCTGACTTTCATCACTCGCGAAGACATGAAAACAGTTCCAGTTGCAGGCGCACAGCTCGGCGGAGCTTCGCCCTTTGAAATTCCATTTGGACCGATCGCAGCAGCAACGGTTCTCGGAACAATTCCACTGGTGTTGTTAGTTCTCTTCTTCCAACGCCGCATTGTTCAAGGGCTAACGTCTGGCGCAGTCAAAGGTTAATTCACTCTTCTCAAACATCATGGATAAGAAACTAGAACTCATTAACTTGAGAAAAGCTTACACTCAGCAAATTGTTCCTGTAAAAGACATTAACTTGAGTGTCGAACAAGGCGAATTTCTCACTTTGTTAGGACCTTCAGGATGCGGTAAATCGACGATCTTGCGCTTGATTGCGGGATTAGAACAGCCGACTAGTGGACAAATCCTGATCAATGGTCGGGATGTGAGCCGCTTGAATCCGGGCGATCGCAATATTGCAATGGTCTTCCAAAGCTATGCACTCTATCCGCACATGACCGTGTATGACAACATCGCATCCGGGCTAAAACTGCGGAAAACGCCCCATGCAGAGATCAAAGAAAGAATTCGTGAGGTCGCAGATTTCCTAGGATTGCATGATCTGATGAATCGTAAGCCGGGTCAACTGTCTGGCGGACAGCGACAGCGAGTTGCAGTCGCAAGAACCTTGGTTCGTCGTCCTGATTTATTCCTACTAGACGAACCTCTGAGTAACTTGGATGCGTTACTCCGGGAACACGTCCGGGCTGAATTGAAGCAATTGTTTGGTTCACAAAATGCGCCTGTTGTTTACGTGACGCACGACCAGACTGAAGCAATGACCCTTTCAACCAAAGTAGCTGTGCTGAATAATGGTTACCTGCAACAGTTCGATCGACCTGATGTGATCTACAGCCAACCTGCCAATCAATTTGTTGCAGGCTTTATTGGTAGCCCACAGATGAACTTTTTACGGGTTCCTTGTCAGAATGGCAATGCGATCGTGGGCAATACTAAAATTCCTCTACCCCGAAGCGTTAGCGCTCAAGAGATTATCTTAGGAATTCGTCCTGAGCATGTGCATCTTGCGCAAAACCGCAATGAACCGACGCTAGAGGGTGAAGTGTTCCTAACCGAGAATTTAGGCATGCACGATTTGGTCAGTGTACGGATCGGACATGGAACAAGTGAACCGATCAACCTGCGCGCGATCCTCCCAGTCCATTCGGGCTTAAAAGCAGGAAGTGCCGTGCAGTTAGCCTTTTCAGATGAAACCATTCATTGGTTTGATGTGGCAACGGGCGATCGCATAACAGATGCGCGATCGCATGTGATGGCATAGCTCTGTTGCAATCTGCAATTTACCCCTCAAATCTTCACTGCCTGAAGACTTGAGGGGTATAGGTTTATTTGATAATAGATTACAGCAATGCCTGTATAGCTCTCAGTGCTAACCTTATTTGGAAATCTCAGAATACTCAATCTTTTAACTAAGGTGCTGAATTAATGTTTTCTCCAGCGCAATTCAGTGCGGAAATTGATGATACAGGGGCATGTTTCGCAATTAATTCAACCTGACCCGCCGCATTGCGTCGCCATTCGGTTGCCTCTACCATCATTTCATGCATTTCACTGCCCGAAGACACTGTTGAGCGAGATGCACGACCGTTTGACAATTTTAAATCAGCAAGATCTCGCAAATCAGACCAGACCAAATTGTGAGCCACAGCATGAGTCGGATCTTCTGGAATTCCACCTCGCCCTGTGACGACAAAACGGCTGCCTTCGAGCGCTGAACATCCTTTTGCAACTTGCTGTCCTGCGTCGAGGAACTCAACAGGTAATTGCAACAATCCTGCATTGATATCTACATCAGGACTCTTAATGGCGACACTGCCATTCACACCAAAATCCGAACTCGCAGTAATGTCATTTTCAGGGGTCTGCTGCGATCGAAACTTTAAGCCAAAAATGCCTTGAGTCGTGATTTGAATATTACCGCCATTGCCTCGCTCAGCCCTAGCAACAATATCACTGTTTTCTAACCCTAGTAAAATCGGCGCATTGACAGTAAGATTGCCTCCATTGCCTCCTCCCCTCGCCTCAGCCGTAATTCCACTTCCACGACGCATGATGATCGACTCTTGAACTTGAAGATTCATATTTCCACCATTGCCAACCGTCGTCGAAGCGGCAAGACTTCCTCTTTGATCTAGATAAATTGAATTTGCATTGACATTCAAGTTTCCAGCATTTCCAGAGCCAAGATTTCTCACTGTGACCAGTGCGCCATTTGCTACCTGTAAGCGATCAGTATTGATCGTGACGCTGCCTGCATTCCCACTTGGCAGACGTGGAGTATTGTAGAGTAGACGTACGCTCTCTGGCAGAATATTGCCAGCAGAACTAATTTGGCTAGGAATTCTGGCAACAGGCGCAATTCCTTTCACAGTTACAGATTCACTTGCATGAACTGTAATATTTCCAGCATTACCAAAAGCAACCGTCGAAGCACCAAGCCGCCCCCCGTCCCGAATCAACAATCGCTTTGTATCAAGCGTGAGGTTGCCTGCATTTCCTGTTCCAAAAGAGACATCAAACAGAGTGCTAAACTGCCGGAATCTTGGCTCTTCTCCTCCCAATTCTACAGACTCAGTTGCTTTAATATCTAGGTTTCCGGTTGAGCCAGCGCCCAAAGTCCCAAGCCCAATTGATCCTCCATTTACACTGCTCAACTCGCGAGTTGAAATACTGATATTGCCTGTATTTCCTGCACTGCTGCTTCGACTATAAGTGTAGTTAGTAATCGAAGAGAAATTAGAAGAATCGATCGCTGAAAAATCCTGTACTCGGACTGCTTGATCAGCATCAATTCTGATATTTCCTGTATGAGCACTGCCAAAGGTTTTGCTGCTAATTCCTGCCCCCGCTAGTACTTCAACCTGTGGCGCAACAATATTAATCTCATTTCCATTTCCCGTATTGACTTGTTGCATGTGCAGCCCAGTCTGAATCGTGCCATCTGGTGTCGTGCCGCTCAGATAAAGCTTTTCAGAAGCGCGAATTTGAATTTGACCAGAAGATACCGTTCCTTGATTCTGAATCAGCGCAACAGACCCTCCACTTAGCGCGATCTGAGCACCATCAAGCTGAATGGAGCCATTTCCTAAACCACTTGCATCAAGTAGAGCTTGCTGAGACAGTTGAATGTTTTGCTTACCCTGGACTTGTTCATAGCCTAGCTGCGAGCCCTGCGCATTGGGCAGAAGACTCACATAGCCTGAACTTACACTGCCCAACGCCAAATGCCCCTCAGGTGCACTGAGAATTCCGCCATCAAGTGTTACGCCAGAGCCAATCAGAGCCAACGTCTTTCCAGACTTTACGCTCAATCCTGTTGTGCTCGTTCCTGCACCTACAAGAGGATTTCTCACATCTGGACGTGTTCTACCCGTTAATGGATGTCCAATACCTTGAACTTGGATTGCTCCAGCAGGTTGCCCAAACTGCACGCCAATCGGGGCACTGACGGTTAGTAAAGGACGCGCATTAAGATCTGTTGCTCTAAATTCTGCACCATCTGCGAACCGAATACTAGAAGCTGTTGTCCCAACAAAAGAGCCGCCAATATTCAACTGTGCATTCGCACCAAAGAGAATCCCCGCTGGATTGAGCAGAAACAAATTAGCAGTGCCTTGAGCTTCAATCACGCCATTAATACTAGATGCAGTGCCACCTGTAACCCGACTGAAGATGTTCTGAATCTCTGAGGCATGATTGAATCTTGCCGACCCGAATGCTGGAATCGAGAACTCTCGGAAGCTATGGAATAGATTATTACCCATACGATCGCCAAAATCGATCGTGAAGTTTAATCCATCTGGAGAGGTGACTTTTGTCGATAACGTACCATCTTCAACCACTCGAAGCTGAGCAGATGCTGGACGTGCAAAGCTTAATCCAAGCAGCGCAATACTATTTAAACCAAGGGAACAAAGTAAAGGGCGCATAAGGAGAACAGAGCATAATTCAACTTTAATATGCCCAAAAGATAATAGTTTGAGTCAACTTTTTTCGTAAAGATATAATTAATCCAATCTTCAGAAAATTGATAGCAGGATTCACCATTTTTTCACTCTATTTTATTAAAAATTAACTTAGACAAAGCAACATATTTCACGAATTCTAAAGATTTTGCTCTGTTTAAAACAGCGAATTCGTATTGAGTTAAAGCTCAATTCTAAGCAAATCAATTAATATATAAAATCTTCATTGAATCTTGATGTATAAGAGCTTCACATTTATAAAAAGCCTAAATTCCAATTTTTTCAGGCTGAAAATTTAGTGTTAATACTGAATTAAATAGAAGAAATAAATTGATAGGCTAAAAGCTCAAGATGAAACCACAATTGACTTGAGTACTACCTTCTCGCTATTACTCAACCCAATTTCATCAAGGTGCAGAAACCATGACCTACTCGATTTTCAGTTAAATCATGCATGCTCTAGCGCTCTCTCGAATCTCATCCGATCATTCAGCAAAGCTCTTAACTGTCCCAGAATTTGAATCCGTCAATTTTGGTCAGGTGTCACTCAATCCAGAGCAAACTTCAATGCTCTCCTTCATGAATCGCCAAATGATTGAGCTATGTCGCTCCCTACCAGAGCCATTGCGCGGATCTGCTCTTCTCACAATTCAAAGACACTACACAGGGTTTCAACTCTCAAACTTGGTGAACTTCTTTACGAAATTCTATACTCCAAGTTGGTCGATCATCTATTGGATGCAGCAAAATCAGCCTACTCTGCAACAAGATGAGCTAAAAGCTGCCTTGAGCGCACAGGCAATGGCATATTTCCTACATATGCTGGACGATCACATTTCAGATGGGCAGCTTGCACCAAGCCATCTCCTCCTGCAACTGAGAACACAGGCATGGATGAAGTTTAATCAAGAGACCTTATCTCTTGCTCAATGTTTACCTGAAGGCGAAACGATTGTTAACTCTCTGTTAGCTCGATACTTTAGTGGGGTGCATTGCCCGACTCCAGTAGTTGGGTTGGATGCTTACTGCGAATTGTTCCGTAAGCAGTTGAGTACGACCTTAATTTCACCGATGTTGACTGCACATCGTACAGGAAGTGATGCGATCGCGGTTCAAACTGCTTACGAGGCATTTTGTATTGCATGGCGGCTGTTAGATGATTTGCGCGACTGTAGCAGCGATGCCTTTGCAGGGGAACTCTCAGCTGTGTATCACCTACTGTCTCCAGAATACCAACTCGTCTGGTTGGGGTGCGGAGGGAAAAATCATCAGTCTCCTGAATGGAGAATTCTGCAACAGCATCTCGAAGAAACGAAAGTACTGTCTACCCTCGTCACTTACATTCTTCTCTGGTTACGCGAAGCCCAGCAGGCAGCAGAATCGATTTCCCTCAAAACCTATGCTTCTGAGTTGCGGCAACTCGCTTGCCCCTTGGAAGAATTATCTACAATTTGACTTCAACGGGAAGTACTCTCATGAAAACTTACACCGATTTTATTCTAGATATCACGACTCAAACCGATTTGCTTCAAGAACTCAATCTTGTTCTACCTTTTCCCGAAGCTGAGCAGATGCAATCGTGGTTTGTCAGCAAAGGTTACCATCTGGAATCCTTTGATCTTGAGATGCTTTATCAAAACCAGAATGCATTATTAGAGGCAAACGAACAGGTCAACTATTAATGCTGAAACAACTACAATCCGCTCCTACCGTCCAAACAATTTTTAACTTGAGAGGATGGAATCCGCGCCCTGTCTTTCGCGTTGAAGCAGGTTGGTTGCCTAAGATTTTCTGCCTTGCCATGCAACCTCACTGGCAACACATTCAATGTGGGGATGCCATTCAAGATCTCAAGGGGACAAGCTATTTGCTGTTTCCTGCACCTACCCCTGGTTGTTCTTACTCTGCTCATTTTGATGCAACGAGTCCTTATTTTCATGCCTTTTTTGGGGTCTATGTGATTCCATCTGTTGATGGACAGAGATTACCGCCAGAGATTTTTGCTGAACTCGGCAATCGAGATAACTTAGGTTGGCTTCGCCGCATGGGAGATCCATCTCCTGTTTCAATTCCGACCCAAATTGAAGAACTAGAACAGATTGAAACAGATAGATGGTCATTTCAAGTCACTTACAAAATGCATAGTGGTTTGGGGGATAACATGCCTCAGTCGGGTATTCCAGAGTTATTCATTGCTCCGAGCGATGCTTGGGATTCGCATCTCGATAGTTATCAAGAACTTCATCTCACGTCTTATGGTTTTATTTGGTATGAAGGCAACTATCTTGTCATGAATTTCTTTAATGGCATTGAGTTTCAAGACAAGGCAGGGCGATTCGTGAATACAATGCAAGACTATCCAGAGTTGCGATCGCAGATGGAGCGCATGGCATCTGCAATCAAAATCATCAATGATGGCACTGACTTTTCATCGCCTCCAGTCGGGAACTTCGCTGGAATCTAAAAGAACCTTGGAGTAGGCGGGATGCTACAGCAGCAGTCGTTTGACTATGTCGTAATCGGTGCGGGTTCCGCTGGATGTGTAATTGCGAATCGTCTCAGTGCTGATTCTGACACTACTGTTTTAGTCTTAGAAGCAGGAGGTTCAGCAAAGCATTCTAATATTGATCAACCGTCGGAATTATTTAGTCTTTGGGGATCTCAACACGATTGGTCTTACTTCACTGAGGAACAGCCTGGACTCTGTAACCGCCGCATCTTCATGTCACGAGGCAAAGTTTTAGGGGGATGCAGTAGTATTAACGCGATGATCTACGTTCGAGGCAGCCGTCATGATTTTGATGGCTGGAAGAACTTAGGGAATGAGGGATGGAGCTACGATGAAGTACTTCCCATCTTCAAGAAGTCAGAGAATTTTGCTGGAGATGTCTCTGATTTTCATGGAATTGGTGGGGAGATGAGTGTTCGGTACTGTCCTGAACCCACTGCCGTTTCAAGAGCTTTTGTGCAAGCAGGCAGAGAACTTGGCTATGGCGTAGATTGGGATTTTAATGGGGAGCAGCAAGAAAATGGAGCGGGCATTTATCAAGTGAATGTAACTCCAGATGGGCGAAGATGTAACGCCGCGATCGCATTTCTCAATCCGGTTCTCCACCGCTCGAATCTAACGATTCAGACACAAGTCCAAGTCACTCGTATTTTGCTAAAAGGCAATCGTGCCATTGGTGTGGAATATATTCAAGCAGGTGAAATTCAGCGAGTTTACTGCAATCAAGAAGTCATCCTTTGTGCAGGAGCGATCGACTCACCCAAACTTTTAATGCTTTCTGGAATTGGTTCTACCGCTCAGCTTAAAGCGCACGACGTTTCAGTTCAAGTCAATTTGCCAGGAGTCGGACAGAACTTACACGATCATCTGATGATGGTTTTGATGTATCGAGCTAAACAAAATCTTGAGATTCCTACTTTTCTAGGAGAAGCTGGATTATTTGTCAATACAGATGATCAGCATGAAGCACCAGATTTACAATTTCACTTCACAGGAAATATGCGTGGATTGATTCCTCAAGAATTATCGATCGAAGATTCTGTGTTTTTTTGTGCGCCAACGTTAATCAAACCTGAAAGTCGAGGTCAGATCAATTTGCGCTCTGCCAATCCGTTGGATTCAGCAAGGATTGATCCAAATTATTTGAGTTGCGATCGTGATTTGAAAGTCTTACGACAAGGGATTCAGCTTGCTCGTGAACTGGCTCATACTTCAAGCTTAATGGAGTTCAATGGCGGCGAGTTTACAGCAGATATCGATGACTTGAACAGTCTAATTCGCACTCAGGCAACGACGATTTGGCATCCTGTTGGAACCTGCAAAATGGGACAAGATGAAATGGCAGTAGTGGACTCAAAGCTCCGAGTCCATGGGGTTGAAGGACTGAGAGTTGCGGATGCCTCGATTATGCCTGTGATTGTGAGTGGGAATACTAACGCAAGCTGCATCATGATTGGTGAGAAAGCAGCTCAAATGATTCTGGATAAGTAATTATGTCTGACATTCTAGATTCACTTCGGCAAGGCATACAGGGCGAAGTTACAGATATTGTGCCTGCACAGTATCAAACTGATTTCGGAGGGTTGCGACGCAAGCAACCTGGCATTTTAGTAACAGCGCATCAGGAGAAAGATATTCTTCATGCGTTAGAAGTGGCTCAGACGACTGGAACTTCGCTAACAGTTCGAGGGGCTGGTCATTCATGTAATGGGCAGAGTCTCAATTCTGGAGGCATTCTTCTTGAAAACTTTAGTCGATCGGCTGAAGTTGAGTTCTTAGAAGATGGCTTGGTTGAAGTTTCGGGGCGAAGCTGTTGGCGTGCGGTTGAGGAATGTTTGAACCAGGCAGGCAGACAATCAGCCGTTCTGACTGATTATCTGGATTTGTCAGTGGGTGGAACGCTTTCAGTAGGTGGAATGGGGCTGAATTCGATCGCGCATGGTTTCCAAGTCGATCAAGTTCGTCGCCTGCGTTTGATTCAGCCGAATGGACAGGTTCTTTGGTGTTCTCCGCACGAGAATGAAACGCTGTTCCGCTTTGCTTTGGCAGGATTAGGACAAGTTGGCATTATTGACAAAGTCGTAATGCAGACTCAGCCCTTCTCAAAATTTACACATACTGTTAAGCGACAGCATGATAGCGTTTCTGAAATGCTGGAGTTTTTACCAGAGCTAGCTGCCCCGAACAGTGGAATTCAGCATTTCAATGGCTATATCTCTTTGAATGAGATTGCTTCTGAGTATGGTTATATGAGCCAGCAAGAGCAATTTAGTGACTCTTGTATTGCCCCTGCTTTGTATCAAGATTCAGATCAAGTCAAGAGTGAGCAAGATTTTCCCTTTCAGCTACAAGCGCGCAGAGATGTCTGGCTTTCCGCATTCCCAGATCATTTTCAGATTTGGACAGATTATATCTTTGACTATGCTAACGTAGTTCGCTTCATGGAATTTCTGGAACCTTTGATGAGAGAACAGCCTCTATCTGAAGCACTCAAAGCAATTTACATTCTCATGATTCGTCGCCCAGCAGACCATACGAATTTTGCTTTTCTTCCAGCACCGAAAGGAACATTACTCTTTAGCGTGGGGCTTTACACAATGGTGAGCCGCTGGAACCCGATGCTGCTGACCAAGACGCTTCCAGTTTTACAAATGGCACTACAACAATGTTGTGCTCTAGGAGGTCGTCCTTATCTTTATGGCTGCAATGAGATGGACGAACGGCAAAAGCAAGCGTTTTATGGTGCAGACTATCTCACCTTGCATGAGTTACGTCGTCAACATGGGTTGTCGAATTTGAATCGAGAGAGTTTCTAACGAGATTGACGATCGCTCAAAGCTGAATTGACGAAAAAATTCCCGAAATCGCCTGGACAAATTTGTAATATATCTGTAGTATGTAAATAAATCATACTACAGATACTACATCGCAATGATTTACGGCTTTTCCCATTTATGTGACTGCACCTCTGCCCCAGTTCCGGGTGTAGAAAGTGCGTGCATGTCGGAAAACTGGCTGAAAAATCATGGTGCAAAAAGCGGGCGAAATCGGGAGATTTTATCTCCAGCGTAAGGGCATTTACTCACCACCCTTTCCCCGCTTCTGGCACATCAGGAGCGGGGTTCTTTTTTAGGAGTGAAACAAACCGTCATGCAGGCAACTGAACCACATATATTACAAGCGTCGATCGTGGTTTTTTCTAAAAACTATTTACCGATCGCGCGCATCAACATCAAACGTGCAATTGTTCTGATTATTTCTGGACAAGCTGAAGCACTCGATTTTGAAGATGCTCAGCAATGGGAAGTTCGTTCTCCCAATGTTGTACTACATGTTTCTGAGCACATCCGTTTAACGGGATCGAATCCAGAACGGCATTGGAAAGTGCCAGCAGTCAGTCGCCGAGAAGTTCTCCGACGAGACAGTCATACTTGCCAATACTGCGGCAGCACCAAGCATCTGACGATCGACCATGTGATTCCCCGTTCCAGAGGTGGAAGCCATTCTTGGGATAACGTTGTGACTGCTTGTGCAGGTTGTAATTCTAAAAAAGGCGATCGCTTTTTGTCTGAACTCGGAATGAAGCTGAAAACCAAGCCAAAAGCCCCGATTCATCCCGCAATTGCCTTTGCTGAACAGTTCTGGAAGGCATCTGAAAAAAAGTTGTAGTACGCTCTTGACAACCCTGTAATACAGAATGTAGTATTAATGTAGCACGAAAGAAGACAAACCGGAGGCGACGAAATGATTCTGTTTCTAAGACATCCGCGATCGGACTCCTGGAACTTTAGCTGGGATCGACGCAGAGATCAATCAGCATCGGATCGGCGAAAACAAGCCGAAGCCGTTTCAAAAGTGCAAAGTGAAGGCTTTTTGCAACGGCGAACACTACTTTAGACTGCACTAACTTCTGAACCATGAAAACTGAATAGTTCACCCATATGATCCAGAGCAGGTAAGCCTAGCAATCTTACCTGCTTCTTAAGAGGATGTAGTTCAGCCGAGTCAAGCACTGAACTATCAAGCCAGAAATCGCAAGGTTCAAATCTTGTGCCAAATCTCGTTATCCTCGCCTGTCCGGGTAGCCAAGTGGGAAGGCGGCAAACTGCAAATCTGCTCAACAGGGGTTCGATTCCCCTCCCGGACTCCAAATTCTAAAGTTTTGCAGTGTCCTGACGGTCAGGATCTTGATTCATATCCAAGAGATTCGGGGTTCAACTCCCCGCACTGCGACCAAACACGTTGGGATGGTGTAACGGTAACATTTCGGTCTCCAAAACCGACGATCTGAGTTCGAGTCTCAGTCCCTTCGCCAAATCAAATTTCATGGTGCTGTAGGCAAATTGGTAAAGCCACAACTCTTTCAAAGTTGCGTTTGCGGGTTCAACTCCCGTCAGCACTGCCAAATCTGGGTCGATATCCAAGTCTGATCAAGGAAGCCGTCTGTAAAACGGTTGCGCAAGCATCGTTGGTTCAAATCCAACTCGACCCACCAAATGGAGAGGTCACCATTGGCAAGGCAAGTCGTTTGCTAAACGATCGAGGTTTAATCCCCTCTGTGGGTTCGACTCCCACTCTCTCCGCCAAACAAACTTTTAAGGGAATGTAGCTGAGTTGGTTTTAGCATCAGATTGAAGCTCTGAGGACGCGGGTTCGATCCCTGCCATTCCCATCCTGAAATCTTCAGGAACATTGCCCCATAGCTCAACTGGCAGAGCATCCGACTGTTAATCGGAGGGATGTAGGTTCAAATCCTACTAGGGCAGCCAATCAATGCCGAGTGGACGACTTGGAAAGTTGCTATGACTCTGAATCATGGAGATGTTGGTTCAAATCCAACCTCGGCATCCAAACTATTCAAATCATTCAGATCATTCAAATCGATAGTGGGAAGTACGCAAATTAGGTAAAGCGATCTGTCTTTGAAACAGATGGTTGAAGGTTCGATTCCTTCCTTCCCAGTCGGGAGGCATGAAATGCTTTTGGGTCAGCACTTCTATCCTCCTGTCTTTTGCTCCTGTAGCCCAACTGGTAGAGGCAACTATCTCAAAAATAGTTCATGTATGAGTTCAAATCTCATCAGGAGTACCAAACACGATCGGGGTATGGCGCAATTTGGTAGCGCGGCGACTTTGGGAGTCGAAGGTTGTGGGTTCAAATCCTACTATCCCGACCAATTCACCCTTGTAGCAGAACGGAATATGCACTGGTCTTAGAAACCAGGTTTTGTGGGTTCGACTCCCACCAGGGGTACTGTGCTCTCGTGGCGAAACGGTAAACGCCTCCGTTTGAGGGACGGAGTTTATGCAGGTTCAAGTCCTGTCGGGAGTACCAAATGCACCGAAGGCAGGGATTGGTCTACGCGCACGCCTGATGAGCGTGTTACTAGCAGGTTCGAGTCCTGCTCGGTGTACCAAATCTCTAACGAATCTCTAACAACTATCTAACAATGGGTGTTTGGCAGAACGGCTATGCAACTGGCTTTTAACCAGTCTGACACAGGTTCAACTCCTGTAGCACCCACCAATTTAGAACAATGCCCCTGTGATGCAATTGGTTAGACATCGCTCGCTTAAAACGAGTGTCTTGCTGGTTCGAGTCCAGTCGGGGGTATAGCGGAGATAAAGCTACGGTGCGCTTTTCAGTCTCATAAGCTGAACTTTACCAGGTTCAACTCCTGGCTCCGCGTCCAAATGCTGATGTAGCTCAATTTGGCAGAGCAGCTACCTTGTAAGTAGCTATTAACCTGGCAATCGAAGAGAATGCAGAAGTAAGGAGAGAATTGCTAGAATCGAGACATGAAGAAACCCGATGCTCGACTGCTGAATCCAACTACCCAAAATTACCTGAGACAACAAGCGATTCG
>NZ_JAFLCJ010000044.1:0-26403 GCF_017302695.1 Leptolyngbya sp. UWPOB_LEPTO1
AATAATGTGAACACGAAAGAATCAAAAGCATGAATCGAATCTAGATCAAAAAAGTTAGTAGAATTGAGATCTAGAACTGTAGCTTATTCACTATCTATTTTTTGTCCAACCCTACGGGTCCATCTCAACAAAGCGATCGAGAGGAATGCTTAACAGCGTGTTAGTCCTGATGAGATCGCTCTACCATTTACCGAGCAATCCCTCATTAAAAAAGTTCGATGAAGCTTGCGGTTGAGATTATCCCTGTTAGTAGTATGAATTGCTTTACGTGGCAATTTTGCTCTCAGATAACTATGAGTACTTGTTTTGGTTATGCGTTATTTTCTGACAATGATGATGAAATGTTTATTGGAACTGTTATTAAAGGGCTTCGGCGAAAGTGTTCAGTAGTCTGGCAAGATCATCAAAGCGATAACACGTTTCAGGGTGCTATTAATCTCGCTGCTCATATCATGGCCAACAAGATAGATGAACTATGGTTAATTGCTCCGGATCGAATTCCTACAGGAGATCTGATTTTTAGCCTGACTGACGATTTTCTCGAAGATGCTTTTAACTTGGTGTTTGAGCGATTGCAATATGAATTTGAATATGACGGATATATCCCTCTCTGCTTCAGGAATGAGAAGGACGGGGATTCGGAAGAGCTAATCGAACTACAGAAATCTTTTAGAAATAACTTAAAGTCGCTTCTTAGAGGAAATGCAGCTAACCTCCCCGACATGATTGCGTTTGAAAAACAAAGTGAAAATTTAGCCGTCCACTATCTTTTTCCGCCGGAATCAGTTGATTAGGGCTTTTGAGAGTTTCGTTTTGCAGTTTTCTTGTTTGTTTACCAGGATGCTTCAGGCACGTTAAAGAGGATCAAAAATAACGCTGAAGAGATGTTTGATGTCACTTTGATGAGCGATCGCTGGGTTCTCGCAGCTTGATGGGGATCTCTCCTTATTTCAACTCGTCAAAATCCCTGTAAGGTTTGCAGTTTGCCGACTGCGATCGCAGGTGAGGCTCTCTTTAGTTTCTGGCTGAGAAACTGCGTCATCGAATCGATACAGTCATCCGTTGCACCTTTGGGGAACAGTTCGATTTCATTCAGCAAGGGCTTCACCCACGGGTAAAGCGTTGGATCAGGCAAATAGACTTCACCCCGCTCGAAATTCGGCAAAACTTCGTAAGCTCGCTGCTCTTTCGACGTGGTTGGGGTGACGGGTACAACTTTACTGTGATGCTTCTTTTGCAACGTTTCAATTACAGCACTACCCATCGCTTTATTCTCAATGTAAATTTTTCGAGTCGCAGGATAACGATCGCGCATGGATTCGATCGCCGCCAGTGTCGAACTGAATCCGCGCTGCTCTCGATCCATTGCAACCAAATATTTATCTTTGCCGCTGATGCCCCAAACTTGTCCAACGACCCAGCTAGACCCCTCTCCCATGCCACCAAAGGTTAGATCCCAGCTTTGATAAATTTCTAGATGTTTCGGCAATTCTCGATAAAACTGCAAATATCGACTTTCAAAAATGACATCGGCATCGCTGATCGGTTGCTGTTGGTACAGTGCCCACCAATCGCGAGAGCCAAGTGTCGCACGGATTTCGGATAAGGCATCGAGATTATAAGCTTCTGTCCATAACGGTTCACCCGGTTTACGCCCTAATGGATCGTTTTCGAGTGCGATCGCAGGTAAGCTAATCGTCTCCCATCCTTCATGCTCAGTCTCGTCTAAAAGCCACTGCACAAAATCAGTCGTTCCCCATCTTGTCTGTACAAGGACGATCGCGCCGTCTGGCTGCAATCGAGTTCTCGCAACCGACTTGTACCAATCAATCAGCGTTTCTCGATAGGCGGGTGAGTCCGCTTGCTGTCTGTCTTTTACGAGATCATCCAGAATCAGCAGATTTGCACCCCGTCCAGTCGTTGCACCTCCCACACCGATCGCGGCATATCCGCCGCCGGGTGAAACGTTGAAGCGCTTGATCGAACTCGAATCTGGAGACAGCTTGCAGTCAGGAAAGAGCGCACCAAAGGTAGGAGATTTGATGTAATTCCGCACCGATCGCCCAAACACATCCGCTAGATCTTGACCATAGCTCAGACTTAAAATCCGGTGTGTTGGGTGATGTCCGAGATAAAAGCTAGGAAACAGTTCTGAAGCCAATTTGCTCTTACCGTGTCTCGGAGCCATCGTTACGCAGAGCCGTTTGATTTCACCACGGTTCACAGATTCGAGCTTTTCAGCAATCAGTTTGTGATGCCGACCGGGTTTAAATTCTGGAAACATCGCAGCAGAATATGCCGCGAGATTATCCCGCAGGAAGTTTAGAACAAAACCTTGATCAACTGTCTGAGACATCTGCTTTCTCTCCCATCAATGCCGCGATCGTATTCAATTGGGATTCATTCAGCTGGATGGAGCCGCCAATGTTCGTTGCCCCTTCCGGAAAGAGTCCAAGCAATTTCGCCTGCAATTCGACACATTTGATCACGCCATTGAGAAAGACCGCTTCCCCGGTTTTCTGCTCGGTTTTAGTTGAAAGCTTTATGCGTCCACTTCCAGCCGTGGTTCCTTCCTCGCTGGCGATCGCGTTCCGCAGCTGTTCCCGAATCGAGGTTTCTTTCGATTGCTGAGAGCGAAGCCAAGCATCCCAGTATTCTTTCTCTGCCAACCGCAGCTTTTCTAACGTCATTGCGCGATCAAGATCGAAATCTCGCAGGGCTGATTCTTTCCATTGCAGCTCTAGGACTTTCAGATCACGCGAGATTGTAGACTGATCTAATTCTAGATAGTCCGCAATTTGTTGCTGAGTCCAGCCTTTAAGCCTTAGCTCAGCAACAGTGGCACGATCCCGATCTCGCTGAATTTTGGGGCGTTTATCGCGTCCACTCATGCGTTTATATGGGTATGCGTTTACTGTCCTTCGATCGCCCGTAACGCAATCTCTTTGACTTGCTCAGAGGTGAACTCTACTTTGTAACTTTGTTGAGGTTTGGGATCGTGCTGCCTTGCCAATTGAGCGAGATCCACATCCTTGCCGCTGGCTAGTATTTCCAACATCGATTGCCAGCGATTCGGGTATCGATGCTTGAGATCTTGAATGTTTGCATGGAGTTGCTCAACTAGATCCCGATTCGGTAACTCGATCGACATATCTTAATTTGTCCTTCGCGAAAGAACGATTGTTCTATTATTACTGAGTTTTTTCGTTATCAGTACGATCGTTCTATGAACTGGATGCCGCCTGCTCGTGGGGTGGCTTTTTATGTTGGGAGTGCGATCGCGCTCATCTCAACAAAAAATCTTGTTGCTCTGCCGGCAATCCCAAGTCACCAGCCCAATCATGAACGCCAGAATCAACTATGTCTCAGCGCACATTAGCGCGATCGTTATGCTGAGTTGAATTGGAATTTCTCATAGCGCGATCACGCTATCTATTATGAATGTCCTTTACTTAGAAGGCTTATAAACCACTTTCCAAGCTTTGACGGTTCCTTCACCAATATCGTTATTGATCGTACCGCCACTACCCTCTAAGGTAATGCGAATCTTTGCTTTTCCCGGTGGAGCGTTGTATAGAGCAGTTGCGAGTTCTGGACTCACCGGAAAGTTACCGTTTTCACCCCGCAGATTGAATACTTGATCGCCAATGCGAATATCTAGAGTTTTTGTTTCTAAACCTGTCCGATCGACCTCTCTACAAACCACATTCAAAAAACCACACTGTTTTCTCAGCGTATACGCAAATACTCGAACGCGGTTCTGTGCCCAATTACTAACAATACCCGTCTCAGAGACAATGTTTCCGCCGCCACTTCGCTTGTAATTTTTATCCAACACTGCCAAATAATCACCGTCGAAATCGTCCTTCACGATCGCGACCTTTGACCACGGTATATCTTGGGCTGTTCGCCAGTCCTGCCGATTTAGAACGGCTGCATCGGGATAGAGCACTTCTAAATTCGTCGATGCGATTCGAGTATCGTTTTTAGTTCTCAACGACTGGTAATCATGAGAGAACCCAGTATTCGAGAAGTTCAATGCTACAGATATCAGACCTAATAAAACAAAACGATTCAACATTTCAAACCCTCAGAGCTTGTGCTGTTGAATCGTATCCGCAAAACATAGAGGCGTTTGCGGGTTTGTCGAATCTTCATAACCAGAGCGCAAAAAGAGTCTAGATACGGGATTCCTCGCCTCAAAACTCTTAGATACTATTTTCAAATTGGTCAAAAGGCAGAAATACGCACGTTGAGGCTTTGTTGACCTTTTCTCGCGCTGGAGCGGCTAAATTAACCTGCCGAGTTCCCGTTAACGTTGCCGTCTTTGCGCCTAAATCATTCAGCTTTGCCGTAGATTTCACAGAGTATTGATAGAAGTCCTCTGAGTTCCAGACTTCAAGCGTTACTTGTTGCAAGAGTTCTTTGCCGCTTTTTCCAAGTCGATACTGATCTGTGTCTATTTTGGCTGTAACTTCAGTGTACTCAAGACTGTCGCGAGTCTTTTTCTGAGTGTTGGCAATATGGAACGACTTAAGCGAATGAAGTCTCAGCGTTTCACCCGTCATGCAGTATTGCTGATTCGCTTCGCTGGATTTGTTAGACACCAGCAGTTTTAAGTGATTCTCGGCTAGAGATGTAGGACTAGAAGAACACGCTGCAAGTCCCAAAAGGGCAAGCAATAGGGGTGCAAGTTTTTTCATGTTGAGTAAATAAATCTGCGCTTTTAAGGTTCCCGATCCCCCTCATCAACTCGCAAGCGCTCTCAGTACTCGCGCGCGCCTGATCTATTAGGGCAAACTCTCGCAGGCTTGCCCATCCTTATCTTTATCAAGACGGAACGGATCGCCGGGGAACGCATTTAATACTCGTTGAGCCTCGGCTTGAGTTCTAAAATCACTGCAATCACAATCGCTTTTTGTACAGGATGGGAAACTGTTCTGAGTCGGCTGAAAAACTGTTCTCGGTTTCGGTTGTGGGGTTGCCTGTTGCACTCCTCGTCGGAAGTCCCACGGCATGACCGGATTAGATTGATTCCAAAACACCAGCTGCTTCAGTTGGGCATCGGCTTCAGCCGTCAAATATTGCTTAGCGTTGCACCCGTTCAAGTATTGCCTGTACACAACGGCTTGCCCCTCTTGAACCATGCTGAGATTAATCGAGCGATCGCCCACGAACACTTCGGCAACTTTCCGATTGTATTTGTCTGTTGCGATCGTTCTCAGTTGAACCACTTGCCCTACAGGTAAGAGTTGTTTAAGTCTTGCTGCTGCTCTCTCACCATAGGGTTTCTGCGACATTTCTGCGGCATCAATGCAGGCTAACCGGACAGTCACAACCTTATTGCCTACTTTGACTCGGATTGTGTCCCCATCTCCAACAGATGCAACCGTAGCGGAAGTCTGTTGTTGAGCGATCGCTGAAGGTGCAAACAGACCGAGAACGATCGCAGATGAGAGCAGTAATTTCTTCATGGTTTAAAAGCAGCGCATTGCCCGTTTAGAATTCCCAACGCTCAGCGATCGCACTCGGAGCCGTAGAGGACTTTTCCTGATCCATCTGGAGAAAATCTTACGCACCATTCTCCATTCGCCAGCCAGATCCGCAACGGGTGATGGATAAACTTGCCGTAGATGAAGGCGAGAACCACGATAACCAGGGATGAAATCACGACCCCTTGAACCACTTTCAACGGGCGGGCTGTCCATTGATTTTCCATTGGCGCAAATCTTGAGGGAACGGGCTTAGGATTCCCAGACGTGGAGTTCGTCGATCGCGCACTGAATACTGGGGAGCGATCGCGGACTTCTAATCTCTAATCAAGTGTGTGTTAGAACCGCACTATAAGACTTCCAGCTATTAAAATTAGCTTCTAACACACAAAAATTTGCGGTATCAATCCAAGTATTCATGGCTTTCCGTTAGAGTCTCTCCTCTCAAGAAGCTGTGAATACGCTTTGATATCGCGTCCCACCCTATTCAATTGTGTTTCGGTTTTAGGGGTAATTTGGGGTAATGCTTTTCCCCAACCTCTGAAACCTATGGCTCAGGCGAGATTTGAACTTGCGACCTTGGGCTTATGAGTCCCCTGCTCTAACCACTGAGCTACTGAGCCTTACAACATTCCAACAATATCACAACTGTGAGTACAAATAAAGCCCTATTTTGGAAGAAGCCTTCAAGGGAAGGTTGACCCTCCCCTTGAATATCAATCTAACTTCGAGACTGAGGCAACAACGCGATCGGGTTTACAGCCCCCCGACCGGGTACATGAACTTCAAAATGTGAGTGAGGACCCGTACTGAAACCTGTACTTCCCATCTCAGCAATTTGCTGCCCTTGTCGGACTTGTTGACCCACACGAACCAGAATCCGGTTGTTGTGAGCATAGAGCGTCACACTACCATCTGCATGCTCAACTTCCACAAGCTTCCCGTAACCGCCATCATTCCAGCCAGCCGTCACAACTTTACCGGAAGCGGCTGCAACAATCGGAGTCCCAACCGGAGCTGCGATATCGATCCCTTTGTGCATCCGTCCCCAACGCCAGCCATAAGGAGAAGACAATACCCCTTTCGCAGGCCACATATAGCCCTTGAAGCGATCTCCTGGCATATAAGCGTCAGAGCGCCCCAGAGGCGGCAAGTTCGGCGAAACCGTCTTGCCAACCGGAGAACGCAGAATAGGTGCGTAAGACTCAGATCCAGCTGGCGCAGTCGCAACCACTTGACGCTGTGGCTTCGGTGCGTCTGCTAACATTCGCTCTAAACGCGTTTGACCAGAGTTGTTTACATCAGAACTATTGGCACTACGGCTCGTCGTGCGAAGGGAAGAGACCGTACGATTCGGGTTGAACTGAGGATTACGACGAGAAGAAACTGCTTCGGCGGCCTTCGGCGCTTCACGATTTACAGAGCGAGATTGATAGCGTTCTCTCAGTCGCGAGATTTCGCCCAGCAAGGTATTCACGTACTGATCGTCAGATCGGCGTACATCCACCTGTTGAACTTCAGGCGCGCGATTACGAGCAGGGCGGAATGCAAACTGGCGTGCATCACCGCCAATCGCTAATGGCACACTCGGATTTTGAGTCGATGCCAAACTGGGGACGGTCGGAACCTGGATATCAGCAGGAGCCTGTACTGATGCAACAGGAGCTTGCGGGGCTGGCTCAGGGAGAGCTTGAGCAACCAGAGATTGACCTGATTTTTGAGGAACTTGAATGAATTGGTTTGCCTGCACCAAATTGGGGTTATTCAGGCGATTCAGTGCTGCTAGGTCGCGAGCTGTCATGCCATGCGCTTGTGCGATCGAGGAAAGCGTTTCACCTGGATTCACTCGATATGTGACAAGCTGCTGTGACTCTGCCTGAGGCATGATCGCAACGGTTTGAGATTGTGCTGGCTCCTCAGACTTCAACTCCGCCAAACTTTGCTTCAAGCGATCACGGTTTTGCTTCAATTCAGCGAGTGCCGTTTGCTTAGGTTTTGCGACAACCGATGCTACACGTTCCGATGTGGACTGGACTTGCGGTTGCGCGGGAATCACCGGAATAGATTTGAGATTCGGTAACGACTTGATGGGAGCGCCACTGATAGTAGCTGCCATACGATCGCCCATCGGTACCTGTAAAACTTGTCCTACCGAGAGGACTGCATTGGCTTGCAAGCTATTTAGATTCGCTAGCTTTGCAGCGTCGATGCCGTAGAGTTCGGCAATCTTCCAGAGTGTTTGACCCTCTTGAACAGTATGGGTCGTCGTGGAAGCAGCAACTGCAGTCGGTGCAGTGGCGGTGGGCGCATCTACCGAAGCAGGCGTGCCAGGTGTCAGGTCAGACGCTGTCGAATCAGTGGGGACAGCCGCTTGTGCCTGTTGGGGCGCAGCGAGTCCGTAAGCACCGACTGAGAAAGCGAGTCCAAACATGGCAGCAGAGGTCCGAACGGTTCGGGATGTCTCTTGGGGCAACTGCCGGGGCTGTTCTTCAGCGCTTTCGGGTTCGATCGCGCTAAACAGAACTGAGTTTGCGTCTTGCGGAACTGCTCGTTTCAAAAAAACGACCTCCTAAAGTGTGCAGCATTTAACTGTCATCGAGTGCGAAACCTTTTGCCAGTCACTCGATTTGGTTTTTCAAATCGTTCGGAGCCAATCCGGAGCCATTACTCAAACCAGGGAACCCGCTTCTCCCAAATTGGGAAAATCCGGAATGCTCGATGCATCTTTTCGTATCCGAAAGAATCGATAGCAGATATTCCAACTGGCTGTCAACTCGTCTGAGTTGAATAAACTGGCTGAATCCCAGATGCTGTAAGGCTGCAAAGAATTTAGAAAAATCCTTTGGCAACGAGGCAAAAATTAGGGGAGCCAGTGTGTTCATCAGGGTCAAGTGAGACAGAAAGTTTAGCTGATTTGGTGAACTCGGAGTGAATCATCCCGACTGAGATGTTTTAGAACAAATTCGAGATTTTAGTCAAGCCATTTGTCGTCCGTATTTGATGACAAGAAGTTAATGTAAAGAATATCATCGCTCAACCGTGAAATCATGCAGGCGACAGAGCACGTCTATTTGGTTTCTCTATGGTTTAGATTTCTGAAATCCAGTGTGGCTGGAGGTTTGAATATGATATTTACTCACAATTCAGTTGAATGAAGCTGATAGAAAATCCGCGAGATTACGGACGCGAAGAATGAATTTTCAGATATGGATTTCTTATCTAAGAAGCGGCATTCGGTGATCTAAATAACTAATTAACTGTGAGAACGTTGCAGGTTGTGGGAGGAGCGATCGCGCTTGGGAAGAAATTGTGCGATCGCTCCTGCTCCTATCTATCTCATATCTATATATATATGTGGGAAAACAACTAACTCAGGTACCCGAGTTGACGGCGCGCTTCAAACAGCCCAAGGGCGGCGCTGACCGAGAGGTTGAAGCCACGCACTGCAGGTTGAGTAATGGGAATATAGGCAAGAATTGGGCAAGTCTGCATCACGTCGTCAGGCAGACCTGCGGTTTCACAACCAAACAAGAGCCAGTCATCGTCTCGATACTGAATTTGGGTGAAGTTCTGGGTCGCTTTGGCACTGAAGCCGATCCAGCGTCCACCCTGGTTTTGAGAGTAAGTTTGGAAGTCGTCGATCGAATCGTGAACCGTGAGGTTGACGTATTCCCAGTAGTCGAGACCCGCACGCTTGAGATAGCGATCGCTAATTTCAAAACCTAGCGGGGCAACGAGGTGAAGTTCAGTTTGAGTTGCGGCACAAGTGCGGGCGATATTACCTGTATTGGGCGGAATTTGGGGATGAACGAGAACAACTTTAGGCATGAGTTAATCGATACTTTGGATGAGAATGAACGAGATCCTGCTTAAAAAGTAGAAAATCATGCTCATATACGATTTTTTAATGATTGAGCACAAAGAAGAATTGATTAAATATTCTAATTACATCGGCATATCCACCGAAAGTGAGATAAACCTCCTTGATTTGTTATCAATTTCCAACTTTTTAGTAGAAAAACTTGTGGTTTCTCTCAGATAAGCTCAGGCAGATCGCTTAGAAGATCCAGACATATCGCTGAGCAAGAAAATTAGCTAGAATTCCGATAGGATAAGGGTTTTCGTAATCTAGATTACAATTTATCGACAAACAAAAAAGCCAGGTTGGAAAATTTTTTCTCCAATTTCTGGCTTTTTTAGGAATGAGATAGACGCTCTAATTGCTTTGAGCAGGATTTGTGGGAGCTGCTCCTGGATTTGGCGTAGCGGGAGCAGAATTGGTTGGGCTAGTAGTTGGGCTAGTGGTTCCCGACTCTGAAGCTGAAGGTTGAGTTGTACTTAACCGAGTGATTTGATCTTTAAATTGAGCAGGTGCGAGAGAGGTCGCTTTATCAAAGAGCGGTTTTGCCTCATCGTTTTTACCCTGTTCCTTCAGCACTAGGGCTTTGTAGAGAACTGGCTGAAAATCGTTGGCATTGGTTTTAGACGCGTCATCAAACGTGGTTAAAGCTTCGTCATAGCGTTTTTGAGACGCAAAAACTTTGCCGAGTAAGACTTGAACTGCAGTGGTATCTACACTATTCGGCTGAGTTTTATTGGCGGTTGGAGCTTGTTTGAGGGTGTCTTGTAACAGCCCGATCGCGGCTTCAGGACGTTTTTGTTTGATTAATAAGTCTGAAATTCCAGCGAGCGCATTCAAATCACCGGGTTTGGATTGCAAAATATTGCGGTAAGCTTGTGCGGCTCCTTCTGGATCGTTCAACTGCTGTTTTGCCTGAGCGAGCAGAACGGCATATTCAGTCTGATTCGGATTGAGTTTAACGAGTTTTTCGAGCGGGTCAATCACCCCTTTAACATCGTTGAGCTTGAGCCGCGCTTCTAAAAGCCCGCGCAGAGCAGTCGAGTTTTCGGGTTCACGCTTGAGGACTTCTTCGTAGCCTCTCGCTTGTGCTTCGATATCCGCTTTTTGATCTTGAGGATTGGCGGCTTGAGAAGGGCTAGGGTTTGGCTTATTGGCTTGTGAGTTACTGCTAATCGCAGAGGTAACCAGGGGTAACATCGTCACACCCAATAAGCCGACCGTTGCCACGATTAAGACAAGGTTCAGGAGCCAACGATTTTTGCGCGTTTCGGTCACGGGATTACCTCACAGTTCTTTGCAGAAGTCAACAGGCTAAATGGGATTAGCAGATTCAACGATAGCGCAAAGTTGTGAAATGGAGGCGGAAATGTGGGGAGTGGGGAGGTAGGGAGTGGGGAGATAGGGGGTGCGGAGAGCAGTAGAGATCTCACATCATTTGCTTTTACCCTACTCCCTACTCTCTACTTAAACTAGGCTTGAGCAGGTCGCTGAGTTGCCACTGGCGTAGACGACGATCGCGGTTCTGCTGCGGGGTCAACTTCTTTCAGTTCGATGTGATTTAACAGCGTCGTGACGAACGCAAACAGGAGAAAGGGGAGCGATAAAACGAGAATTAAACCGACCGTTGCAAGTGCGTAGATAGGGCGACTTGCACCCATCATTGCCATTGCAGATGCCAAACTGAGAAAAATGACGATCAACCAAACAATAATCTGACCGTAGATGTCGCCAAACGAGAGCGTACAGATCATTCGGTAACGGTGCATGTTATTCATAATGCTCCAAACATCAGCAAGATTTGAGAGATTATCTAAACGTAACGCTGATCAATAGATGGAGTCGATTTCTCAAGAATATTGAAAGGATCTGTAATTTTCCCTCAAGGCAATGATCCGCAGTGGGGTAGAAAAGTTAATCAAATTGCGGCAGGCGGATCAGTTTGACGTGGCTGAGCGAGACAGTAAATAATCGATCGCACTCAACATCTCAGCAGGTGGACAGGGTTTGATCATGTAGGCATCTGCGCCTTGTTTCATTCCCCAATAGCGATCGAAGTCTTCACCTTTGATCGAACAGATCATGACGGGAATATTCTGGCTGCGCGGATCGCTTTTGATCCAACGGCAAAGTTCATAGCCATTCATCCGTGGCATGACCACATCGGTAATGACTAAATCGGGTGGGTGTTTTTGAATGACGGATATGGCATCAACACCATCATTCGCAACGGCAACATCAAATCCTTGATGCCGCAATTCGGTAGAAATGAGTTCTCGCACAACCGCGCTATCGTCCACGACTAAAACCCAACTCATAGCGATTCCTTCCACTCAATCTGGTATCTAGCCTTATATTTGAATTATTCATCCAACTGTAGACCGCTTCCGAGAAAAATCTGTGAAGAGAGTGTGAAGGGTTTCAATAACCTGAGTCTTCAACGAAGGCGTAGCGGCAGGAAACGGATTATGAAACCGACGATGGAATTTCTAATCCCTCAAGACTGCAAGAAAAACGTTGAAGGATTGAAGCGATGAACAGACTGTGTAAAGAACAGAGGAAGGGAATTGATCAAAGGGAAACAGTGTCTCAAGCGGAGTTCATTAACGAAATCTTTGGTGTCGCTTGCAGCAATCTGAATGAGACTATCGCGTTTGTCCGCTAGAAATCTTTGCGGCAAAATCAACTGTCCCGAAGGAGAGATGTACAGAAACACTCTAAATTTGATAGACGCTCTAATCGTGTTTAACCTATTAAGTTTTTGATAGAGCATCTGAAGGGTCTTACCTTCATGAAAACCTCTGATGAATCTCATCTGGCTGCTTAAATACTTTAGTTTTGGAGCTATACGGACTAATTCAAGAGCAATTTGCTGCAAAACTAGGCGTAACGGTGGGTATGGTCAATCGGCGGGAGAATGATTGAACGAAGCCAACATCGCTAGCAATTCGGCAACTGCGAATCTTGCTGATTGAGATTAGTCAGTTTGAAATTGTGGCAGATCAAGAGATGGCTGACCGTCTACTTACCCAGTACTTTCCAGGTAACCCTCAATGGCTTCTAACGTTCCCTCTTCTGACGATGATTCAACCTCGTCAACTCCAGCTTCTAGCGCGGCTCCAGTTGAATCTTTTGCGATCGCTGGCATTGCCGCCTCTGCTGGAGGGCTAGAAGCATTTACCAGCCTGCTCGGACATTTGCCTACTGATACGGGCATGGCATTTGTACTCATTCAACATTTATCTCCTGACTACGAAAGCTTGCTATCTGAGATTCTGGGTCGAGTCACGGAAATGCCTGTAAGTCAGGCGCAAGACGGAATGAGCATTGAGCCAAACCGAGTCTACGTCATTCCGCCCAACACCCAGATGACCGTTGTAAATGGGCTGTTGCGGCTGGCTCCCCGGCAAAAGATCGATGGAAAATATATGCCAGCAGATGTCTTTTTCGAGTCTTTAGCCGCCGATCGTGGCGATCGATCGATCGGCATTGTTTTGTCGGGCACTGATGGAGATGGCGCGTTAGGACTGAAAGCCATTAAAGTGGCAGGTGGGATCACCTTCGCTCAATGCGAATCAACTGCAAAGTTTGATAGTATGCCGAGTGCTGCCATCGCCACCGGCAACGTCGATCTTGTTCTGCCGCCGGAAGAGATTGCTGAAGAACTGGTCAGGCTTAGTTGTAGCCCCTTTTTGGTTCATCCAGAGCCGCTTCAGATAGTGAAAGCAGTACTCAAGCCGGGGGATGCGCTCAGCATCATTTTTGCCCTCCTGCGAACCGCGACCGACGTTGACTTTACCCTTTATAAGCCAACGACCCTCGATCGACGGATTCGCCGCCGGATGCTGTTGCATAAGCTAGAGACGCTGGAAGACTACGCTCAGTATCTGCAAACGCATCCGAATGAAGTGCAGGCGCTCTATGAAGAAATTTTGATTCACGTCACTGAGTTTTTTCGTGATCCCGAAGCCTTTGAACAATTAAAAACCCAGGTTTTCCCGACCATCAGTGAACACAAGTCAGCTAGTACCCCGATTCGGATTTGGGTGGCGGGCTGTTCTACGGGCGAAGAAGTGTATTCGATCGCGATGTGTTTGCTGGAGTATTTTAGCGATCGCGCCACCGTGCCGCCGATTCAAATCTTTGCCACCGATATTAGCAACGCGGCAATTAACAAAGCCCGATCGGGGTTTTATTTAGAAGCTCAGATGGAAGCTGTGTCCCCAGAGCGCCGCAGCCGATTTTTTGTCCCCTTAGCGAGTGGGGGCTATCAAATTAGCAGTGCCATCCGCGAACTGTGTGTCTTTGCTCGACATAATTTAGGCGGCGACCCGCCGTTTTCCAACCTCGATCTGATTAGCTGTCGCAACGTGCTGATTTATCTATCCGATCCGTTGCAGGAACACATCATGGCTCTGTTCCACTACAGCCTCAATCTAACTGGTTTCTTGATGCTGGGGACTTCAGAGAGCGTCAAAACTGCTTCAGACCTGTTTCGCCCAGTCCATGAACCTACCAAAATTTATGCCAAAAAGTTTAGCCTGGCCCGTCCTTTATTTTCATTTACCTCGAATGCTCGTTCTGTCATGAGTACCGAGCAGCCGTCACTGGTTGAATCGATCACCAGTAACTTTGACCTTGCTAGAGATGTTGACCAACTGATCGCCAATCGCTATGCGCCCGTGTCAGTTGTGGTGGATGAACAGATGCACATCCTGCACGTGCGAGGAGACACTGACCCTTACCTGAGGCTACCGCCCGGTACAACAGATTTAAATCTGTTGCTAATGGCGAGAGAAGGGTTGGCAATTCCGCTCCGCTCCGCAATGTATCAAGCGCAAACGCAAAGACTTTCTGTTCGACAAGAGCAAGTTCAGATTGACGAAGGCGATCGCTCTGACTTGCTCAATCTAGAAGTGATTCCGTTTCAGCCTGCGATCGCCACAAGTCCAGTTTATTTTCTGCTGATTTTTGAAGCGGTTTTGCCTGTACCGGATCAATTGAGTTGCGCGATCGCTCCCAACTCAGAAACCGGAATCGAAAATCTAGAGCGGGAAGTCATACAGCTCCGGCAGGCGCTTGCTGCCGCCACGCAACGCGAACTTTCGGCGCAAGCTCATCTGCAAGCGGCGATTCAGGAACACAACTATCTCAACCAAAACCTACGGGTAGCAAACGAAGAGATTGTGTCGAGCAACGAAGAACTCCGCAGCACCAATGAGGAACTCCAAACGGCAAAAGAGGAGATCCAAGCGACCAACGAAGAACTCTCTACCACAAACGATGAACTTCGCAGCCGCAACTTGCGGCAAAACCGGGACAATAGTGACCTGAACAATTTTGTGGAAAGCATCAGTGTGCCGGTCGTTATGCTGACCAATGAATTGAGGATTCGCCGCTTCACCCCCGCTGCCCAGAGACTTTTTAATGTCATTCCCACAGATATTGGACGACCATTCAGTGACCTCCGCACCGACTTTGACGCAGCGAATCTAGAGTCGATGACGCTGGAGGTGTTAGAAACGCTCAACACACAAGAACAAGAGCTTCAAACGCGATCGGGCTACTGGTATACCGTCCGAATTCGTCCTTATCGCACCACGGAGAACCAAATCGATGGTGTCACGATAGTGTTCATGGATATTGACTCGCTCAAACGTCATGCCACCACCCTGGAACTGGCTCGCAATTATGCCGAATCGATCGTTGAAACTGTGCAAATTCCATTAATAGTGCTGGATGCTGATCTACGGGTAAATACGGCGAATCGGTCTTTCTACGAACTGTTTCAGACTTCTGCGGCTGAAACCGTGCAACATTCTCTGCTTGAGCTAGGCCACGGGCAATGGAATCTCCCTCAACTGAGATCGCTGCTCGAAGATGTGCTGGTCAATGACATCCAGATTCAGAACTTTGAGCTTGAGCAGCAGTTTGAGCCAGTTGGACAGAAAACATTATTGCTCAATGCTTGCCGACTGCTCAATGAAGCCGATACGCTCATGATTTTGCTAGCGATCGAAGACATTACCGAGCGGCAGCAGTTTGAAATTGAACGCACTCGGCTGCTCGCTCAAGAACGAGCGGCTCGTGAGGACGCAGAAGCCGCCAACCGCGCCAAAGATGAGTTTCTTTCCAACCTCTCGCACGAACTGCGTAACCCTCTCACTGCCCTACTGGGCTGGGCACAAATGCTACTGACCCGCAGCCTCGATCAAGCAACCGTAACCCGCGCCTTAGAAGTGATTGAGCGCAGTGCCAAAGCGCAATCTCAACTTGTTGAAGATATTTTAGATACTTCTCGAATCGTTAGCGGGAAGCTCAAGCTCAACACTAAATCGATCGATCTGCGCTTCATCGTACAAGCTGCGATCGAAACGGTTCAGCTATCAGCCGAGGCAAAAACGATTCAAATTGTTGCAGACTTGAGTTCTGTGAGAATTATGGGTGATAGCGATCGCTTACGGCAAGTTGTCTGGAATCTGCTCTCAAATGCGATCAAATTCACCCCTGAGTCGGGACGCGTCGAAGTCACACTCACTTCGGTCGGCAATCATGCTCAAATTCAGGTGAAAGATACCGGACAAGGAATTTCGGCAGACCTCTTACCGCACATTTTCGAGCGATTTCGTCAAGCAGATTCCAGCATGACAAAAGCCAGTTCTGGTCTGGGGCTAGGGTTAGCTATCGTCAAACATTTGGTAGAACTGCATGGTGGAACAGTTGAAGCAGAGAGTTCAGGTGAAGGGCAAGGAACCACGATCACGATTGTGCTACCGATGCAAAACGTTCCCCAGGAGTCTACACCGTCGAGCAGTTTAGAGCCGACTGTCTTAGAAGTTAGCGCAAGTCATTTGAGTGAACCTGTCTGCTCGTTAGAGGGGTTACAGATTTTAGCGGTTGATGATCAAGCTGATACGCTTGAAATCCTTAAATTTATGCTAGAACCTTATGGAGCCGAAATGCAGACCGTAGACTCTGCTAGAGCAGCTTTAGCGGCTCTCAGCGAAAATCCCAGCCGATATGGTTTGCTGATTTGTGACATTGGAATGCCGGAGGAAGATGGTTACTGGTTGATTCAACACGTGCGATCGTTTAGCCCAGAAGCCGGAGGACAAATTCCAGCGATCGCGCTGACTGCCTATGCTGGCGAAGAAGAACGCCAACGGGCGATCAATGCTGGGTTTCAAATGCACATTGCAAAACCGATCGAACCCGCTCAATTAGCAGGGCTGATTGCAGAGTTGGTAAGACGAATTTAGGATTTTGGCAGCAAAGTTGTGATTTCTTCTACTTCAGGTTAAATCGGTTTTTTGCCGTTCAGGGCTGGAGTCCGGTTGATGGCGAGGGGTCGATCGAGATGTTTCGCCTGATATTGTCCTACGACATATTGATCGACGTGTTGGAAAATGACGATCGGGGCAGTGACGCGACACGTAAAAAACTCGATCGCAGCTCGCCCCTCTGAAACTCGGACTTTGGGTGAAAAATCTTTCGGGGGTTCAGTTCGCCACTGCCAATTTGCAGAATCTGGAGGCGCATCGATCAATCGATGGTGTACCCAGTCTGCAACCTGCCCAATTTTTCCCATTTCCAGAAGTTCACGGCGTAAGAGTGAAGCAATCACAAAAGACCGGGGAGAATGATCGCCGTCGATCGCGTCCATGCAGTCTGCCAATGCGCCTTCAGGTTGAGGAGGATTGTCGCGTCCGCTGGCTGTGAGTAATGCTTTTTCCAGATGAGAAGTGGTACTACAGGACTCAGGTAGTGCCCAAGTTACGCCTGTCCCGTCTTCCCCTAGACGAAAGAGATAAGTCACTAAACGAAAATCGGGCTTGAGTTTGATGCTTGGAAGTGTCACGAGGACAGCACCAGGGTTTGTGGCGCTAATAAACCATCGCCCTTGATTATTCGGCATTTGCAGCGTTTCATCGAGTGAACTGCCGAAGTGAAATAAGCTGCCTAACTCCTCTAAGGAATCGGGTTTTGGAGGTTCATCCATGTTGTTGTAGAGATTGGGATGATTCTCAGATTCGGGTACAACCAAAGCAGATCTCAAATGTTGTCGAATTTTTTGGAGGACTTCGAGTGGAACTCTTTGGGTAGACATGGGTGAAAAGGGGCGGGAGAAGACTTCTATCGTTTCTATAAAGTGCCCCGAAGTCAGCTAGAAGTTTGTACGAGGAAATCGAGGAATCAGGGTGAGGAACTTGAGAAATCAGCAATCAAGAAATCAGCGATCGTCACGCATTGCGGTACGAAGGAGTACAGTCTCATTTCTCCCCCGTTCTTCATAACCCTTCATAATAGAAGGAGCTTTTTCACGATGTCGAAACTATGCCGAGAGACTTGCGAGGATTTATCAAACAGATCGAAGAGCGCGGACAATTGCGTCGAATTAAGACGCTGGTTGATCCGAATCTAGAAATCGCTGAGATTGCAAATCGGATGTTGCAACACGGCGGGCCGGGATTGCTGTTTGAGAATGTGAAAGGGTCAAACTATCCGGTTGCTGTCAATTTGATGGGAACTGTCGAGCGGGTTTGCTGGGCGATGAATATGGAGTCGCCGCTTGAGTTGGAAACGTTGGGGAAAAAGTTAGCGCTGTTGTATCAGCCACGTCCGCCGAAGAAATTTTCTCAAGCGATCGAGCTTGGAAAAGTTCTATATGATGTCGTTCAAGCCAAACCTGCGCGGGACTTTTTCCCTCCTTGTCAGCAAATTGTGCTGAAAGAAGGTGAGTTTGATTTTAATCAAATGCCGTTTTTGCGCGTGTATCCGGGTGATGCAGGTAAAGTTGTCACGCTGGGATTGATGATTACGAAAGATCCTGAAACGAAAATTCCGAATGTTGGAGTTTATCGCTTACAGGTGCAATCGCAGAATACGATGACGGTGCAATGGCTTTCGGTGCGTGGCGCGACTCGACATTTAAGAAAAGCAGCAGAACGCGGTGAGAAATTAGAAGTTGCGATCGCGCTCGGGGTTGATCCTCTAATTATTCTGGCGGCGGCAACTCCTTTACCTATCGATCTTTCCGAATGGCTGTTTGCCGGAATTTATGGGGGAACGGGCGTACATTTAGCAAAATGCAAAACCGTTGATCTAGAAGTGCCAGCAGATTCAGAATTTGTGTTTGAAGGAACGATTACACCCGGAGAGACCGGTGTAGACGGGCCTGCGGGTGATCACATGGGGTATTACGGCGGGGTGAATGAGAAAGCGCCCTTGCTCAGATTCAACTGCGTGACGCATCGGAAAGATCCAATTTATTTGACAACCTTTAGTGGTCGTCCACCGAAGGAAGATGCCATGATGGCGCTCGCGTTGAACCGTATCTATACTCCGATTCTGCGTCAGCAAGTCCCAGAGATCATTGATTTCTTCTTGCCGATGGAAGCGTTGAGCTATAAAGCGGCGGTTTTATCGATCGATAAAGCTTATCCAGGTCAAGCGAGACGTGCAGCCTTGGCATTTTGGAGTGCGTTGCCGCAGTTTACTTACACTAAGTTTGTGATTGTGGTCGATAAGGATATCAACATTCGCGATCCGAGAGCCGTAGTCTGGGCGATTACGTCTAAAGTCGATCCGGCGCGGGATGTGTTTATCTTGCCTGAGAATCCATTTGATTCATTGGACTTTGCGACGGAGAAACCAGGTTTGGGCAGTCGGATGGGAATTGATGCGACGACGAAGATTTTCCCAGAAACAGATCGACCCTGGGCAGACCCGCTGAAGTCTGATCCGGATGTCGCTGCAATGGTCGATCGACGTTGGGCGGAATATGGGCTTGCCGATTTGGAATTGGGTGAGGTTGATCCGAATCTGTTTGGCTACCAAATCGAGCAGTAAGCAGAACAGCAGATCAGATTCGGTTTCAGTTCGTTCATGACATTGAACCTTCTATGCCAAATGGCAGGGAGGAGTATCAGAACTGCGATCGCGCTCTTGATTACGAAATTAGAGAGATGTGTGGATTAAGGCATAGCCTAAACAGAGCATTCTGCCGTAATTATGCACTCAGGCAGAGGCAATTGATCTCTAGCTAAAGAGACAGGTGATTGCACCAGTTGCTGCCTAGACTGAGAAACTAAGCGAGCGAATGACTTGCTAAATTTGTTGAGCTATGGAGGTTTAGCGATGACTTTGACATTCAAGCGGGCGATTACTCCTGGAGTTCTTGCTGCGAGTTTAGTCAGTGCAACTCTGCTGCCGATCAAACCTGCTGCCGCCGATCAAAACATCTGGCGGGACATTGGAATTGGGGCAGGAGTTGGAGCTGCATCTAGCGCAATCACGCGACATAAGGTCGTTCCGAATATTATCAACGGAGCTGCAGCCGGAGCAGCGGTCAATCAATCGCGAGATTTAACCACGAAGAAAGGTCAGCGTCCTGACTTTCTCAGAGATGCTGCTGTGGGTGCAGGAACGGGTGCAGCAGTTGGCTCCGTGACAAATCGCCGTCATGCAGTGCGGAATACTGCGAATGGAGCTGCAGTAGGAGCGGTGATTAATATTCTGACTCCGAAGCCCCGCCGTTAGGAATGGTAGGGGGGATATAGCACTCTTTAGAGAAATGCTATATCCCCCATTCCCCTATTAATTCAGAGAACATTTTCGGTGCGATCGACAACCTGAGTTTTACTCTGCCTTAACCTCAATCTGGTAGATTCCTCCTGATGCGAGTCATGATTGGAGTTCTACCTGATGAAACGCCGGAATTTGTTGCTTTTTCTGAGTGCAGCGGCGGGAACTGCTGCGATCGCGAGTCTTGCAAAGAATCATCAGAAGTTTTCAATCCCTTTTCAGTCTTCTGGCTCGGCAACTATCAGCTTCAAATCGGTTCAAGGTCCAATGCCGCTTTTGACAGATGCAATTGCCTCAGATCAGAGCATTTCGGCATTGGCTCAGTACGAAATTCAAGACGATCTGGTCTTACCTGAAGGCTTTACCTATGATGTGATTGGAGCCTGGGGCGATAAGATTGGAGACTCACGGTTTGGGTATAACAATGACTATCTTTCATTTGTTGAAACGGCTGCAAATGAAGGCTATCTCACCATTAATTTTGAATATATTAGTGCAATTCCTTGGTTGCAGAGCTACTCGAAAGTACTGGGTAAAAAGCTGCCCGTCGAAGCGGTTCAGGCAGAATTGAAAAAGAACGGCGATCGGGGGTTGAATGCGTTTGCATTGGCTGAGAAGAATCCGCTCAAGACTCAGATCGCAACCATCTGCAAAGAAGCCTTGATTGATCAAGGGATGGGTGTGATTTCGATTCGCAAAAATGCAGAAGGCAAGTGGGAACGGACTTTTTCGCCCAACGATCGACGAATTACCGGAATTTCTGGTCTAGAAGATGGACGCTATCTCAAATGCACAGGAGCCGCAAAAGCCGTCTTTGAGAAGAAATCGGGTAAAGGGTATTTGGACAAATTAGGCGATCGTATAATTGGAACGTTTGCAAACTGTGCAGGAGGGACAACGCCTTGGGGAACTGTCCTCAGCGCAGAAGAGAATATTCAAACCCAAGTTCCTGATCCAGTATATGCAGATGGCACTTCTTTTCCGCCCGATCGCGTGACGTTCAGAATCGACGATGAAGAAGTGTCTGGGCAGGGAAACGTCTTTGGGCTAGCAGGTAATAAGTACGGCTGGATTGTTGAAGTAGATCCTGCGAATCCCAAAGATTTCGGCACAAAGCACACTTGGTTAGGGCGTTATCGACATGAAGCAGTTGGAGTCAGAGCGGAAGCTGGTAAGCCGCTAGCATTTTATTCAGGCTGCGATCGACGAGGTGGACATATTTATAAATTTGTCAGCCGTGAGCAGGTTACTGATCCGAAAGATAAAGCAAATTCTCGGTTACTAGCTGACGGAATGCTTTATGCTGCAAAGTTCAATGAGAATGGCACAGGAGAATGGATTGCGCTCAAAGCAGATACCCCTGTGAATCCTGACGATCCAAGTACGATCGTGGGTGGAATGATCAATCTCCCCAATCGTCCGGCAGGCGGCTTCGCGCCATTTCGCAAGCAAGCAGAGATTGTGAAATACAAACAAAAATTCAAAACCTTGGGCGATCTCTATGAAGGCAATCCAACCGAAAAACAAGGTGCGATTTTGATTGATGCTCACTATGCTGCGAATGCTTGTGGTGCAACCTGTACAGCCCGCCCTGAAGATACAGAAATTGCACCCGATGGTTCACTCTACATTGCGTTTACTTCTGGCTCACCCGATAGTCGCGATGGTGGTCCTGATCAGCGCATTTTCAAAGGGTCGAATGGCGAAGTGCCTTATGAGCATGGATTTGTGATGCACTTAACTGAGGAAGGTAATGATCCGGCTGCAATGACATTTCAGTGGAAAATGCTAGCCCTCGGAGGTGAACCAACCGCAGGTGGTGCGGGCTTCTCGAATCCGGATAACTTAATGATTGACCCTGATGGGCATGTTTGGATTGTGACGGATATGTCGTCTGACAAGCTCAATAAAGCAGTGCCAAAACGGGTTGGTAAAAACGGAGTTCCAATCAGCCAGTCGAATTTGCGCGGATTGTTTGGCAATAATAGTCTGTGGTTTGTTCCAACTTCGGGCGAGAATGCTGGCGAAGCGTATTTGTTTGCGATGGCTCCGATGGAGGCAGAACTTACAGGACCATTTATGAGTCGCGATCGCCAATCTCTCTTTTTGGCAGTTCAGCATCCTGGCGAATTTAAAGGGATTCGCCAGGGGATGAAATCTGAGGCTCGGCAATTTGCGATGAAAACACCGGATGGGAAAGATTTTACCCAAATCCGTCAAGTGCCGCTTGGATCTAATTTTCCGAGTAAAAAAGCGGATGCGCCACCTCGTCCTTGTGTCGTGGTGGTGTCGAGAGATGCAGGAAAAGCGATCGCAGGTTACGCTACAGATACAACGATCGTCTAAGACACGCGATACGGTTCGACTTCGCTTCACTTATGGCAACAGAGCCAAAGCAGAGTGAGCAAAGTCGAACCTTGAGTTTTAGAATCGCAGACCGACTCCACCTTGCAGGGTTGCGGCTGTGCCCCCATTCTTATAGCCATCAAACGCAATCACCGCATTGCCAAATACGACAACATTGCTGTTGGGTAATGCATAATCAATCCCTGGCTGAATCGCAAAACTAGTGCGATTTCCCAACACCGTATCTCCGCCGAGCGGAATCGAGGCCCCTGCTCCGATATAAATATCAGTCTGCCAATTCAGTGGGTAATCGTAAGAAACGGTGGGTACGATTGCGGTTCCACTGCCAATAAACGCTTGGGCGCGCAATGATATGGGTGCTCTGAGAAACTTGTAGCGTCCAGCCACAACCGCTGAAACGCGACTTCCATCTCCATCTCCGCTCGACAATCCAAATGCTGGTCCCACACCGACATAGCTACCATATGCGGCTTGCGCAGAAGCAGGCGCTTGAATTGCACAAATTCCGATGAGCGCTGCTCCACAAATACCAAGTTTTTTATCGAATCGTCCAAACAAACCTGTTAAAAATTCCATTGCTCGACTCCTCATGACCAGGAACAGCGACGCACCAAAATGCGATCGAATTATTTTTCATCATACCGAAGAATGCCCGATTCTCAAGCCCTACGCACTTAGTTTTGATCAGAACTTTGATCAGAAATAAAAGACTTTGGCGGAAACTTTTAGAATAGGGAAAGCTCCATTTATTCTGATTCGTTATGTCTGATTCTGCACTGGGCGATCGCTATTCTAATTTGATTGAACAAATTATTCAGCAAACGCTGAAGGGGAATATTCGATCCAAAGAACAGGTTTATCAAATGCTGGTGCAAGAGATTGAACCGGATAGCGGTGAAGTGTTTGATGCCAAATTTCGCGATCGCATGGTGCAGACTCAAACCACAGCGAATGACAAAAGTGATGAGTTAAAACAGGCGAAAGCGATGCGAGCGATGCGGGCATTGCAGACGATTGAAGGAGAATGGAAACGCTGGCAATCGGACAATCAAAATAGAAGTGCGATCGCAACTTCTGTGCGGCAACTTAATCAGGCAGATAAACGCGATCGCATTCTGATTTTTCTGACGTTAAGCGATCCAAATCATCCTGAAAGCCTCAATTCTGATCAACTCAAGCAAGTTGCGCTGACTCTCAAGCAGCAACCGATTTCTGATGCAGAAACTCAGCAAGAACTCTCGCAACTTAGTGATGGAATTCTGCGAGGATTCAAATCTTGGGAGGTTTTGCAGCCTCATTTAATTAGCTGGATTTATAACCCGGAGCAATTAGGATTTGGAGGAACATCGAGAGGAGTCAGACCCTGGGAATTGTGGGCAGGGCAAGCGATCGGGAATTTGCCAAAGTCGTTTTTTGCGGCTCTTGATCAAGAACAATCTGCAGGAGAATGGGCAGAATCGCAGACTGAAGTTGCATTATCAGATTGGATTGAATTTCTGATCGTTGTGCAAACGTTACAACGAGGATTAGTCAGTTGGGCGGAAAATCAAAGCTATAGTTCCAAAGCAGGAACGTCAATGTCGGTTTCGATTTTTCTTACATTTGCGTTGATTTGGTCGGAGCTAGCAGGAGGATTTTCTCGATCGACGGGTTTGAATTCGATCAATCGCGAACGTTTTTCAGAAGCCTCGTTTCGAGTCACGTTGCAGATTCTCCGAGTTTTTGCCCAACGGAAATACTTCCCCTTATATGGAACGATTTATACGTCTTTTACTGGAACTTACTTCCGCGAGGCAATGAACTATCTGAGTGAGCCTTTGAAGCGAGTGAAAGGAACCCAGGAAAAGGCGCGAATTCTGACGCTGATTGGATCGACACAGCGCATCATTGGCGCATTAGAGGTTGCAAAAGAGCTACATACACAGGCAAAGGAGATTGCTCAAGACGCGGGTGACAGGCGTTGTGAGATTGCGAATTTCAATCATTTAAGCCGCATTAGTATCATCGAGAAGAACTATGCAGAAGCAATTAGTACCAGTCAAAGAGCTTTAATTCTCAGTCGGCAATCGGGCGATCGTATGGGGGAAGCAAATGCGCTGGCTAACTTGGGCTATGCTGAGGTTTTCCAAGCTCAATTACTCGAATCTGATCCGGATGCTTATGAATTAGCGATCGGCTATTTAGAACAAGGCTTAGCGCTGTCTGAAAAACTCGGAGATTTGCAGAGCCAAGCTTTATGTGCGATTAGCTTAGGCAGTGCTTACGTAACGCTGAATGATGCTGAACAAGCTTTGAAGTACCTCGAACAAGGCAGCTATGCGGCAGGAGAGTCGGGCGATCGCTATTTACATGCGCTCTGTTTAGCATATGTGGGCGAGGTGTTTTATCAGCGTCAAGATGCAGAAAAAGCAATTTTGGCTTCGGCAATGGCGATGTACAAACTTGAACAGATGGGTTCAACGGATTGGCGCACCTCGGCTGGATTGCTCACGATTCTGCAAGGACAATTAGGCGATCGCTTCGAGCAGATTTTGCAAAGTCAGCGATCGAGTTTGATCGCAGAAATTGGAGTCGATGGATTTGACTATTTGAGAGAATTACTCGATCGATATCGCCAAGCTTAAGATTTCACGGTGAACTCAAGGTTTTTCATCATCAATGCTTTTCTATCGGCGTAGATTCAATCTTGCGCTCATCAGAGTTGCTTAAAATCAAATGAACTAATTGATCTACGACTCGATCGCGGGAGAGTTGCATCAATTCTTCTCCGTAAAGCATTTTTTGCAAGATCACCCAAGAGACCATTGAGCCGAAGAAGATCTGAGCGATCGCTTCTGGGTCATGCAGCTTGAGTTCTTTGTGCGAGCGCAAATATTCGCAAAGCATTGCTTTTCCACGCTGCACAACCGCTTGTGTATAGAGTCTTGCTAATTCTGGGAATCGCTCTGATTCGCCAATCACAATTCTCAGTAGTGGAATATAGTTGCCGCGATCGACCACATCATTGAAGAAAATTTCTGCTAATCGGCGGAGTAATTGTTCAGGTTCAACCGTTTGATGATCTAGCTCAAATAGAGTGGTAAAGCGAATAATCGTCGCTTGCTCGATCAGTGAGCGAAACAATCCCTCTTTGTCTTGGAAGTAACTATAAATTGTTTGTTTAGAAACGCCTGCCTCTGCTGCAACACGATCCATACTCGTTCCAGCGTAGCCGGATGTGAGAAAGACGGTCATTGCACCTTTGAGAATTTGCTCTCGTTTAACCACTTGACGCTCCGGGGAAAGTTTCGGCATTTGGTGAACTTTTCCAAAGAAAACATTGTTTAATCATACTAGACCGTCTAGTATGATTTGTATTCTGCAACCAGACTTCACAATATGGCTCACACTCTTCCACAGCCTGCAGATCATGTTCCAGATGCGCCGTCTCAGAAGCCATCTCAGAAATCGAAGCGAGTCTTGATCATTCCTGCGGTTTTCGCGATCGTCGGAATTGGATTTGCTACTTGGCACTTCTTGCCAAAGCCAGAAGCCACGACCTTACCGCTTAGCGGACGCATCGAAGCCGATGAAACCGATATCGGTGCGAAAACAGCCGGGCGAATTAGTGCAATCAATTTCCGCGAAGGAGATGAGGTGCAGAAAGATCAAGTTGTCGCGCAATTGAGCGATGAGGAAGTGAATGAGCAATTGCGGGCAGCAGAAGCACAGGTCGCAGCAGCACGGCAAGAAGAACGGCAGGCGCGATTAGAGATTACAGTCGCAGAGAGTCGGATTCAAGAAGCACAGTTGAATGTGCAACAATCGCAAGGGGATTCGCGGGGACGAATTGATCAAGCGACTTCTAATGTCTCGGCAGCAAAGGCGCAGTTAGCACAGTCAGAAGCTCAAGTAAAGCAGGCAGAAGCTCAAGTGAAAGAAGCGCGATCGCGAGCCAAGCTAGCAGCATCCGATCGCGATCGCTATGCGCGGTTTGAAATGCCCCCCAAAAACTAGACCACTTCCTTTGTCGATAAAAGCAGCATTAGCTACGAGCTAGTATACTGCTATTGCTTATTCTTTTTCGTGTTTGTTTTATTGATTGCTTCTCCATTCACTTTC
>NZ_JAFLCJ010000045.1:0-23346 GCF_017302695.1 Leptolyngbya sp. UWPOB_LEPTO1
ACTATACACTAACGATTGGGCGTGTTCAACGATGGTTTCCATAACCGTCTCATTTTTATTTCTACGCCCTTTCTTTCAGATTTTGTTGCGTTTGGCAAGCCTTATTGAGAATGGTGCAAGATCTCAGTTATCCAAATCCTGATCTAGAGATTCAGGCAGAAATCGACGAGATCGGTCTCGATTTTCTTGAGGAAGACCTGCAAAAACTGTTGAAGTCGATCCGGTCAGGTGCTGAGCGCGTCCGCCAAATTGTGCTGGCATTACGAAATTTCTCGCGGTTGGATGAGACAGGGATGAAGCCTGTTGACCTTCACCAAGGACTAGACAATACTCTATTAATTCTGCAAAATCGTCTGCAATCCAAGAAAGGATTGCCTGCAATTCAGGTATTTCATCAGTATGGTGAGTTGCCGCTAGTGAACTGTGATGCTAGCCAACTGAATCAAGTCTTTATCAACATCTTGTCCAATGCGATCGACGCGATCGAGACAAGATTGCAAGTATCTACAACGTTCGTTCCGACCATTACGATTACAACAAAACAGCAGGGGGGTGCTATTGTCATTTACATTCAAGACAATGGAGTTGGCATGATGCCTGAGGTCATGCAACGCCTATTTGAGCCTTTTTTCACGACGAAACCTGTGGGTCAAGGGACAGGTTTGGGGCTTTCTGTTAGCTACCAGATTATTGAGAAACATGGCGGAACTATTCGAGTTACATCCGAGCTAGGTCAAGGAAGCCAATTTGCAATCATATTACCGATCAAGGAGCCATTAGATTCACAAAAGCAAAACCTTGCTATTAGAAGCGAAAACTAGCTGCTCAAGGATTCTATGCCTGCAACATGTTGGGTGAGTTCTGAAACAACACGCTCCAGTTTAGAGAGTCGATCGAGGGGTGAAGATGCAACATCATCTTTGACCCGATTTCAGAATGAGTTTGACATCCGAATGTCCGCTCACTAGACCGGATGCTGCTGCAAAAAGTGGATCACACCCGCTTGTAACAAAGCAATTGTGCCATCTGCAATGTATTGCACTGCTAGTGCTGCCAGCAACACTCCTAAAATTCGAGTCACCACATTCACCCCTGTCTGTCCCAACCATTGGGCTAAATACTTTGCCAGCATTAACAATCCGTAAGCAATCAACAGTACAATCGCGGCATCCGTTAAGACGATCACTTCTCCCAACACATGACTTTCAGCTTCCTGAATCAGAATCAGCATACTGGCGAGTGTACCAGGACCTGCAATTAAGGGAATTGCTAACGGAAAAATACTCACATCCTGACGCATGTGTGCTTCTTGTTCTTCTTCTTTGGTTTCTCGCTCACGATGGGCAAACACCATATCAATGCCAATCTTGAAGAGTAAGATTCCTGCGGTCACCTGAAATGCCTCAATGCTGATGTCAAGATAGCGGAGAACAAAGGCTCCAGAGAGAGCAAATGTCGAAAGAATTGCGGCGGAGACGAAAATAGCGCGTCGGGCAATCCGCGCTTGTTCCTCTAGCGATCGACCCTCAACCAGCGAGATAAACAGGGGAACTAACCCGATCGGATCGATGATGACAAACAGCGTTAAAAAGGCTTTGGCGATGAAAGCAAGGGGAAGATGTTGCGTGAAAGCGTGCCAGTCGGCAGGGAGCGACACAAATTGAGCATCAAACATGATGGCTTTGAGTGATCGTTAAAACTATCTCCATAGCTTGCAGGATTTTTATCTATCCCGAATCGGCATAGATAAGTAGATCACATCCCGAGTGCGACTACTTTTGATCGTCAAACGACAGCTTCATGCTTGTTTAGTTGGCAAATTGGAATCTTGATTCTAAATTCTGTTCCCTGACCTGGCAGAGAGCAGCATTCGAGTTTGCCACCGTGTTGGTCGGTGACGATCTGGTAGCTAATCGACATTCCGATACCTGTCCCTTTACCAATCGGTTTTGTGGTAAAAAACGGGTCGAAAATCCGGTGCTTCACCGCTGCGGGTATCCCTATTCCATTATCAGAGATGGCAATCTGCACCCATTGCGTTTCAATGACGGAAGTCCGAATGTGGATTTGGCTGAGTTGGCTCTCTAGATATCGTAATTTGGCATCTCGCTCATCTAACGCATCGATCGCATTCACCAAAATATGCATAAACACCTGATTGAGTTGTCCAGCATAGCATTCGACAAGCGGCAAGTTGCCATACTCCTTCTTGACTTGAATTGCTGAACGTTCCGGAGTCGCTTTCAAGCGATGTTGCAACATGAGTAGCGTGTTGTCGATCCCCTCGTGCAGATTGACTGCTTTGAATTCCGATTCGTCGAGACGTGAGAAATTGCGGAGTGACAGCACAATTTGACGAATTCGTTCTGTCCCGCTTCGCATCGAACTGAGAATTTTGGGCAAATCCTGCTGAACAAATTCCAAGTCCAATTCCTCTACTTGAATTTCAGCTATAGAGGGAGGACAGGACTTCTGGTAGAGACGCACACAATTGAGCAGAGTTTGGCTGTACTGATCCACATACTCTAAGTTGGCATGAATGAAATTCACGGGATTATTGATTTCGTGAGCAACGCCCGCCACTAATTGCCCCAGACTCGACATTTTTTCAGCCTGCACCATTTTTTGCATTTGCGTATTCTGCAACTCGATGAGCGTTTGCTCTAGATCCTGAGTTTTTTGCAAAATTTCTGCTTCTGCTCGTTTACGCTCCGTGATGTCTCGGAAATACCAAATTCGTCCCCAATTTTCTCCATTCTCTGCATTCACCGGAACTGACGTTCGCTCTAAAGTTCTGCCGTCTTTGAGCAGTAATTCACAATGATCAGATTCATGAATCTGATCATAGAAATAGATGACTTTCTCGAAAAATGCTTGGGGATCTAGCATTTGTTCAGCGACATACGCCAACATTCGATGGTCATCGCGGGTCGTTCTCAGATCGATCGGGACATGCCAGAGGTCTAGAAATCGTTGGTTATGGGCATCAATCTTGCGATCGCAATCGACAACCAAAATCCCATCTAACGAAGACTCCCGCTGGGCTTGTAAAAAAGCACGACTGCGATCGAGTTCCGCCATTTTCAGTTCCAAGCTGTGGCTATATTCTTGGAGTTGCTCAGATTGTAACTGCAACTGGCTTTGCGTCTGTTGTAATTTATGTAGAGTTTGCGCAAGACGTTGGGCTTGAGTGCGATCTAGAAAGGCGCTCAGGAGAACCAGACTCAGAATCAGTCCTACACCTAGACCAATATCGATCGCTAAGATTCCAGCATTAAAGTTCGATTGGATGGGGAGGGCTGAATCGATCACACGGAAGGAAACGGCTGCCATGCCTGTGTAGTGCATCGTTGGAATGGCAAGCCCCATCAGCGTACTACTGGCAAGTCGTCTCAGTGCCCAATTTAACGAGTTTTGCTCTCTCAGCCGAAATGCAAGATACAGTGCGGCACCTGAAACTGCGATCGCGATTCCAACCGATGCCGCAACCAGTTTGAGGTCATAAACAATTGTGGCAGAAATCTGCATTGCTGCCATTCCGCTGTAATGCATCACGGCAATGCCCAATCCCATACAAATGCTGCCTAGAGCCATTTGGGTGAGGTGAATCTGGGGCTGACTCACAATAAACAATGCCACTCCAGAAGCGCCAATGGCGGGCAGAATCGACAAGCCAACCATAGACCAGTTGTAACTGACGGGTATGGGCATACAGGAGGCTAACATACCGATAAAGTGCATTGCCCAAATTCCGATGCCCATCGACACCGCACCGCCGAATAGCCAAGCAAATCGGGTTTTGCCCTGGGTCGCTGTGACTCGCCCTGCTAGATCTAGAGCGCTGTATGAGGCAAGAATGGCAATGACGATTGACAAGCCAACCAAGCCAAAATCATAGTGATGGATCGCGACGTGCATGAGCAACTCACTCCAGACTTGTCCATAAGACATACTGGAGTGAGGATTCCCAAGAAATCGCAATTGTATAAGAGCAAGGTAATACTCAGAGAAAAATCTTAGTGTATGTCTGTACGATATCTGGCTAGAGAATTGCAATCGCTCGAGTCCTGAATCTACAGCGCGTTTCACACAAATCTGGAGTGCAAAATCATTCAACTGTCGTTCAATTCAGGACTCTTGGGCGAGCTAACCGACGTTCTACCTGCTCACTTACCTCACACCTGCCTGGCGAATCGGTAGCTCAACGACAAATTCAGCACCCTGACCAGAGGTTGAGTGGCAGTAGAGTTTGCCATGGTGCTTTTCCGTCACAATTTGGTAGCTAATCGACAGCCCCAAGCCTGTTCCTTTCCCAATCGTTTTCGTAGTGAAGAAGGGGTCAAATAGCCGAGACAATGCTGCTTCATCGATTCCCAATCCATTGTCCGAAATCCGAATCGAGATAGAATCTTGATCGATCATCGCGGTGGAAATACGAATTTTGCCTGGGGATGTTGCAAGGCGGTCTGGTGATCGTTCAACATTTCGTTCTTCGATCGCATCGATGGCATTTGACAGCAAGTTCATGAACACCTGATTCAGTTGACCGGGATAACATTCCACCGTGGGGAGTGCATCGTAGTCTTTGACCACCTGAATCATCGGGCTATCGATCGACGGTTTCAAGCGATGCTGCAAAATCATCAATGTACTATCGATACCATCGTGGATATCTACGGTCTTAAACTCGGCTTCATCCAAGCGTGAGAAGTTCCGCAAAGATGTGACAATATCGCGAATTCGCTCTGTGCCCACCTTCATCGATTCCAACATTTTCGGTAGGTCTTCGACTGTAAACTCTAGATCCGCATTCTGCCAATGCGCTTGAATCTGGGGAATTGAATCAGGGCAATGCTCTCGATAGAGCATCGTACAGTGCAGTAACTCTTGGATGTACTGTTCAGCGTGTTCTAGGTTGCCGTGAATGAAATTAATCGGATTGTTAATCTCGTGGGCAATACCTGAAACCAATTGTCCCAAACTCGCCATTTTTTCGGCATGAATGATTTGAAGTTGAGCCGCACGGAGGTCTCTAAGGGCTTGGGCAAGTTGATCTGCTTCTTCTCGCGTTTGTCCGAGTAGACTCGATTGCTGAAAGAGATTAGCTTGGCGCAATGCAACGCTGATTTGCGCTGCGACTTGGGTGACAAATTCTAGTTCAGTCTCTTCCCACTGGCGAGTCCGACCACATTGATGAATACATAGCAGCCCCCAAAGGGTATCGCCTTCCATGAGAGGAACTGTAATTTGTGCCTTCACCTGGAACCACTCAATCACATCGAAATAGGGCAGCTTCGCCTCAAGTTTGGTTGTATCGGAAATAACTTGGGCAGTTCCTTGAGAAAATTGGTCGAGGTGCTGATCGCCATAACGATCGTGCACCTTGACATTGAGGGCAGAGTCCAAGTTCGGCAGCACATCTTCGGCAATAAACTCTCCACTGCAATATCCAGAATCTGGATCGAACCGGAGAATTCCGACGCGATCAGCGTTGAGTACTCGCCGCACTTCTGGCAGTGCTGCTCTAACGAGCGTTTCCCAGTTTAGTGACTCCCGCATCTTGACGACGATATCAAACAAGATCCGGCGTTGTTCAGCAGCTTGTTGTAGTTCATTGGCGCGAATTTGAGTTTGCGTCAACAAGTTGGAACTTTGCATTGCCACACCCAGTTGGCTCGCAACTTGTCCCAAAAACTCAACTTCGACTTCACCCCACTGGCGCGTTCCAGAATGTTGATAGGCAGCAAGCAGTCCCCAAAGATTGCGTCCGACAAAAATCGGGGTTAGCGCATACGCTCGAATCTTAAATTGCTCTAGAATTTCGAGATGGCAGCGCGAATGCCCAGCTTGGTAGATATCATTGACGGCAAAATGCTCATTGTTGCGATAGCGTCCGCCCTTAGTGTCTTGCAAATGAGTATCTTGCCAAACCAAGTTTTGTCCAAAAGGATTGATGCTGTCCCATTGAGGTTCGACCATGCCAAAGTTGCTGATAAATTCCCCACTCCAATCCTCATTGAAGCGATAGACAGCAACGCGCTCAACCCGCAAGAGTTTGCAAACCTCCTGGCAAGTCATTTTCAAGATCAAGTGAATGTCGAGCGAGGAGCGAATTTTGCCAACGACTTCGGTGAGGGCACGTTGACGGGCGATCGCATCTTGCAGCGCGATCGCCCGTTGTTTCGATTGCTCTAAATTCTCGGCTTGTTGGATGGCGACGCCTAACTGGGCACCCACCTGTTCTAGAAACTCAATCTCAAAGGGTTGCCACTGGTGAGGGCTAGAGTGCTGATAAGCGGCGATGAGTCCCCAGAGTTTGGTTCCGGTAAAAATGGGAGCCAGCACATAAGCGCGAATTTTGAACTGCTCCAAAACATCCAGGTGACAGCGCGAGTGTCCGGCTTGATAAATGTCCGAAATCGCAAAACTTTCATTGTTGCGGTAGCGTCCGCCTTGAGTTTCTTGGAGGTGTGTATCTTCCCAAACCAAATTTTTACCAAAGGGATTCGTCTGCTCCCAAAACGGTTCGACAATCCCGAATTGGCTGACAAATTCACCGCTCCAGTCCTCATTGAAGCGATAAACCGCAGCCTGCTCTAGCTTGAGCAGTTTACAGAGTTCTTGGCAAGCTGTATCCAGTCGTGTTCTAGACATGTGGAGCAACATGATTGAATGGCTCTTCTGACGAAAATCTCTAGAAAGCTCGCCCTAGGTCTCAGCATTTGATCTCTGCTGCATTTTGCTCCATGGTTTTGATCGTGGTGCAATTTTTTTCGATTTAGAGCACGCTAAGAGTAGGTCGTCTTGAGGAAGAACACGATGAATCCGCTTACTCCAACTGGAATTTCTGAAAGGATGCAGCAAATTGAAGGAACTCTTTCAGGTGTGGGAGAAAAAATGAAAGAAACGGCGACTCTTCCTCTTCTCGAAGCTAGAAGTTTAAGCGATGCGATTACCGCGAATGTCCAAAATTCTGTGCACGCTTGGATCGATGCACATCCCATTTTTGCGTGGATTCTGTTGCATCCGCTTTGGAGCATTGGCATTGCGATTTTTGTCCTTTGGCTCGCATTCAGTTTGTTAACCGCGCTCGTGGATGCATTGGTGCAATTAATTTCATCGATTCTAAAATTACCGTTGACTGGCTTCAAACGGCTTCTTTTGCCGCGTCGATTCGCTCAGTCTGATTCTTCTCAACGATTGATAGAAGTGCTCGGTCGATTAGAAGCTTTACGACAAGAACAAGACGACTTACTGAAACAAGTGAAAACAATGTTAGCGTCGGAGCGCAATGTTAAAGAGAGAGCTGTGTCGTCTGATCAAACCTTGTCAGCAAAACGCTAATCAAGTTTTTGCAAGTTTAAGTCTAGACAAGCCGTTGCGTACAGGCAAGACTTGAACGGATGCAACGCGAAACAATGCTTGACGGTTGAAGCGGATGCTCAACTGAAACGGCGGGCGTTTTGGAATCAAATGAATCTAGTGATGCCGTGGGATTTCCGCAAATCAAGCTAGCGGGCTTTGTCTCAACCCGCTCCAAAACCAGTCTGAAGGAAAGCGATACTTTCAATGAGGATGCTTTCTAGGTTTATCTTTTCCTAGACCGTACCTTCCTCCTCTCCGATCGGCTCTTTCTCACTCGTGGTCAGAGAGCCGTATCCTGAAGTGGTAGCGCCATTGCTACGGTTTACATTGATGTAAAGTTGAAGCGGTTTTTCTTGCCGTACTGTCGCCATAACTGCCTCAAAGCGACTCATCGGCATGTGAAGCACGATGTACTCTCCTATTGGGGCAGGATGCCAGAGATAGTCCTGAGTCAAGGCTGTTCCATCCGGGTAAAAATCAATTCGCCCGACGAATGAGTTGCCGCTGTAGCACATGAGCAAGCCGACACGACCTTCAGCTCCGCCGGAAAGGGTGACCGTGTATTGGTCAAAAGATTTTGTTGTCGCCATAAACTACCTCCGATTTGTTTCTGTTTCAGAACTTTGAATGGTCGAGAACATACACGGGCAAGATCGGTAAGTTATGCAAATCCTTCTACGATCGCGCATCAATCAGATCAAGGATTTCGGTCGGGATGATTGACAAGTATTTAGCAGAGTTGCAGAGGTTCGTTTGAAACGGAGACTGTCACTGTTCACAGATTATGGAGCTAAGGGGGTTTGAACCCCTGATCCCTTCAATGCTATTGACGTAGGGCGATCTCGCGAATGCCCTCCTGAGTTGATTTTTAGCATTTGCAATAAGAGCCGTACTATTTACGAACTATCACCTCTTTAAAGTTTAATTCCATTCAAAATGCAGTGAACCAGTGTGGACAAGAATCTAAAACTATTGATACGACAGGTTTTATAGATGCCCACACTCTTGAGATAGAGGTATAGACGTTCTGGACAGCATCACATGTACTTGGTGATTGAGAATGATTCCAGGAGAGCATCATGGTTCTGTCTCCGGCTTTAACTTGTGCCAACAAAAAGAAATAACAAAGGTTAACGTGACGTAAGAGGCATCTGTATTACTGCGTTCCGAGATCGATCAATAGAGTTTATCTGGGCGCAGCCAATAAGCTTTCAAAGAAAAAGCTCGACCTATCGATCGAGCTTTGAAGAAAATACGATCGCGAACGAGCAGTAACCAAGAACAATGGCAAGGACAGGGACAGGAGCAGACGTTTCCAACAAATCCGATCGCAAAGGATCGGTGAAAGAAACGCTTGGATATTTTGCCCATGGCTTCTGGGACAAGTTTCCAACAAATCCGAGCACGAACAATCGGTGAAAGCCAGTAAATACAAGGTCGCCACACTATTAATTAAGCAGTTTCCAACAAATCCGATCGCAAAGGATCGGTTCACTCGCACTACTATTGTTATGAATGCTGAAATTGCAGCAGAGTTTCCAACAAATCCGATCGCAAAGGATCGGTTCACGAGACTCAGATTAACGATCGGTTTGAGCGGGTCACGTCTTGTTTCCAACAAATCCGATCGCAAAGGATCGGTTCACAAAAGAAAGAAGTTGCAATCAAATCGGCAGCTAAGTTGTTTCCAACAAATCCGATCGCAAAGGATCGGTTCACTTCGTTTATGCAGAAGGTTCGCGATCGCGCGGCTGAACTGTTTCCAACAAATCCGATCGCAAAGGATCGGTTCACCTGCCTACCATGAGTTAGTTTGTGAGTGTGTATTTGGGTTTCCAACAAATCCGATCGCAAAGGATCGGTTCACTATATCGTTACAGTTAAACTTCCAACAGGTGAAGAAAAAGTTTGTTTCCAACAAATCCGATCGCAAAGGATCGGTTCACCTCAAGTATTGGTTCTCGATTACGAATGGAACTGTAGAGAAGACTACGGTGAGTTTCCAACAAATCCGATCGCAAAGGATCGGTTCACCAAGCGCAAAGACAAGCAGCGTTATCTCTGCCAAGAGTGGTTTCCAACAAATCCGATCGCAAAGGATCGGTTCACCCCTGCTCACAGAATCCTTATCCTGTCAGCCTTCCACATCCTATTTGCGAGCCTCATTTTTTTCAAGTCAATAATCCCCCAATTATTGCGAATCCATCTCGCCTGAATTCTCCAAAACCCTTACACCACAAGCTATCGAGGCTCAAAACCAAAGAATCAGCATTTCAGCCAATTTGCACCAGCCTCGCACCCCTACTCTCCACCCCAAAGCCGCCGAAATCCCCTCAAAGTCCCCTGATTTTCCTGCAAAAACCGCAAAAACTGCTCCGACTCCCGCGACTCATCCGGAAAAATCGTCAACACCTCCAAAAACCTCGGAGTTGGCTTCGGAATCGGCTTCCCTCCGGGCTTTTCAGGCGGACGCAACCCCACCACCGGATACATCCGATGCCACAATCGCCCAATCCTCCCCACACCCCCCGTCAAAGACGACTCATAAATCGAACCCCGCTCCTGCACCCCCGCAATCTTCTCCTGATACGCCCCATGCAGCCAAGCGATCGCTTCACTATCCTCTCGATCGCCTGCCTCCCGTCCCCAAACCTCAACCCGCCCCGGATGCCAACTCTCCCGCCAATCCGCAGGTCTTGCAAGTTGAATCTTCTGCAATCTCATCCAATCCCGCGCCGCCTCCCGCACCTTGTCGATAAACTCAGAAACTCGATCGAGCTTTCGCACCTGCACATCATTGACCAGCGAAGCCTCCCCCACCCATTGCCAATGACACCCAATCAGCGGCTTATGCGAATCCTCATAGTACTCCCCGAAAAACATTCGATGATCCGCTCGTCGCCAAGACTTACCAAACCCACCAAACACCATTGCAAACTGAGTCAAAGCCTTGATCAAAGCTCGCAACGCTTTCTGCTCTGCCTCATCGAGCTTCGACTGTGTGAGAATCCAAGCTAGCTCACCTTCGACTTCATAAGCAGGCTGAGCAAAAGCCCCTCTCCCAAACGGTTTTACTTCCAAATGCGACGCTTGAAATCGCATCATCAACAGTCCCGTTGTCCCTTCGCGATCGCGAATTCCCCCAAACAATCGATCAACGATTTGTTCCGTCGATCGCTCATCCGTCAATCCGCCAAAAATCCGCATTGCATGACCCCGAATCGCCGCTCGAAACGCATTCGGTCGAAACTCTCCCGACTCATCAATCCGCTTCGCCGCCTGCCCTTGTCCCTTCAGTCGGACTCGATACAATGCCTCTACTTTTCCAGAAAGCTGCGGCTGTCCATAGCCCGCACAGACCCGACTGCCAATTCCTTGAGCGATCGCTTTCGCCCAAAGCCCCCAAATGCTCTCCCACTCTGCATCACTGAGCGTTTCAGTACTCGAAATCTCAAACCGCATTTCAGGCTGATAGAGTGAAACCTGCACAAATGCACTCGACTTTTCAGATTGGTCTTTGACCTGTCGCCCCTGCTGCGGATGCACCAAATCGACCAAGCCCTTTGTCCAATCACTATTGACCGGATAGCCCCCATGAAACCGCAAAATTCCTGGCTCCCAATCTTTCCCCGGCAAAGGCTTACCACAGTAGCGCGCTGCCTGCTCAGAGCTACAAGCTCGACGAAACACCCCTTTCATACTGCTACCCGGATAGTAAGGATAGCCCCGCGCCCCAATCACCGGGCGAATCACACTATCATCAACTCCACTATTTGATACCAATCGCCAAGTAAACGTAAAAGTACGAGTTTGCGCCCCCGATCGAGACTCTGGAAGTTGTCGATCGACTTTATCAATCCACTCATCTGCCCACTGTTCCACAGTAGTATTTGCAATGTAGTGGAGTTGGCATCGTCCGCTCACTTGTGCCTGAAACATCATCGGCACTTTCTTAAACGCCTCTGGGACAATCGTCATTATTCTACCTCCCGCGTCTTGTAGCGCTGCGTCCACCATACTAAGGAATCACATAGTTGGGTGAGGACTGCGATCGCAATGCGTTGTTCTTCAATGCTCAATGTCCAAAGTTTTTCGGACATGGCTTGGATCTGCTTTGTATCTTTGACGCTTACTGAGTCATTAGGGATAGTAAAGTTTGCTTCTTTGAGAATCTCAACTAAGGCATCCCACGTAGCTTTCCAGTAATCAGATTTGTTAATGTCTTCCTGCTTCGGATTAGTTTTTCCTTTGAAGCGCAAATGTTCGCCCCAGAAACGTTCTAGACCGTAAGCAACAGCTAAGCGCATTTTGTGAGACTCATTGAGGACACCGCGATCGCGATATTGCAATACGAGCTTTTGAGCCGCTCGATCAAGTCCATAAGGTTGCCAAGAAGATTGCCAAGCCATAACTATTCTCCTTTTACTGTGACACGACACCGACCAAAGCCAATTGATTCCAATCCACCAAAGTAAAGCTCGTCTGTATCGGAGCCATTGAACGGTTTCCAGTTGGGATTTTTTAATGCGATTGGAAAGACTAAAATGCTGCCTTCAGGCAAAGCTTCTACATTGAAAAAAGCTCCGGTTTTCGTATCAACTTTCTTCATGTCATCCAGTAACTTGACTCGACTCTGACGAAACAGAGCCATATCATGCAGCATTGCAATGTCATTGTCATCGACGACGACTAAGTTATTTGAGTTGATATCAATCCCAGACGGAATCCACATTGAGAGATCCGCTTCATGCTCGATTTTCAGAAAGCCTAAGTTAAAGAACAAGACTTTTCCGTTTGTGCCGTCTACTTGTCTGCCTTGGAGTCCTTTAGGAGCCGTGTACGGTTTTGGTAGCTCTGCTTTTACGCCTACAATTTGCTGATATCGACGCAGTAACCAAGGACAAGTCACCCACACGATCGGCTGTCCCGGACAAAATACAGGCAACCAAACTAACGAAGCATATTCAAACTTTACTTGTGCTTCAGTGGTTCCTCCATCTCGCTGTCCTGCGATCACATGATGTCCATACCAATTTGCTGTTTCAGGACATTCTGCTAACCCTTGTTCGAGTTCCTTTTGGCGCATATCTGCCCGAAATCTTCCTCGAATCGAACTTCCCGGAATGATACCTGTCTGAGTAAACTGATCGCGAAAGATCAAATTGAGGTTTCCAGTTTCTTCGCCAGCACTTGCCCCAACATGAACAGGAGCAAGCGTTTCAATGATGCCGTAAGCTTTCTTGTACATAGTCCTAGGTTGTAAAACAATTATGCGATCGACAAAGGCAGAGCTAATCCACACCCCCATCGTTTAAGTGAAACGCCTTCTTTGGGAAACCAATCTAGCTCCCAATCCTGCCAAGCTAATAGCTCATGCGATAAGACATACACACTTCCGGCGGGAACGGCATACCGTCCGCGAGATAACAGCTTCGGCTGATGAGGTTGATGAACATCTTGATTGTTTTCATCTTTGCGATTGCCAAAGCGATATCGAAATGGAGTCGGTCGCTCGGTCAACAATGCTTTAACATCCCAAATTTGCTGATCTTTGTTTTCCAATGAAAGCGGCTGACGATAGGAAAGTCGATTCGATCCCCAAACCGCAGACGTGATCAAAGCAAAGCTCGACCCCACAGGCTGACGCAGCATTTCAAGGGTCTCAGCAGCGATCGACAAACATCGGACAGAGACTAAATGCCCTTCCCCTCCAAATCGATACCATCCATCCTCGATCGCTGTATTCGACAAGTAAACTAAGCAAGCTTCAGGGTGCATCTGAATCGCATTTTCTAGAAACAAACTGCCTTGCTCTTCATCGACTGCAACTCGTCGCTCATCTTGGCGTAATCGAGGATGCAAATGGGGTAGATATTCCCAGGGGTTGCTATGGGTCTGAGTCGGATTTTCCCAATCTTGAATCGCGATCCAAGTTTCACGATCGACTTTACTCACGGTCTTTTCTGAATGCCACTGATCGCCGTTGTGAACTAAGCGATCGACAATTTCTCCTTGCTGTACCAGATAGTTAAACGGTGTTGGAACATAGAAGTTTTGCGGGTTTTCGCTCCATGCCCAAAACGCTCCTGCAAGTTGGAGATCTTGGAGATGATTTGGGCGATCGCTGTAATGTGCAGCTAATAAGCCTGATAATGTTGCTGCACTGGGCGGAAATTGAGTGCCTGAGCGTCCGACTAAGTTCTCAGGTGAGAGAAAGCGACCTGTACTGCCATAGAGTAACCCCAAAGGCTCGATCGCAATTAGATACTGAAACGCAGGCAAAGTCTTTGGCTGGCTCAACTGTTGCATAGATGAAATCCTACTTTCGCAAGGTTAGTGATCCAGAGATTGAATCCATCAAGATTTGAGGGGTTGTGTGATAGCCGCAGTTTTTCAACCACATCTTGAGGAAAGTAGACGGCTAGTAACGAGAATGCAACCTCGGTTTGTTCTCCCTGAAAGGCATGGCGAGATTCGAGAACTGCAATGTCATTGTAGAAGTGCGTCCAATTTGCTTGCTTGCCTTGGATGCCATTACGATCGCGATATCCCGTTAACAATGGCTCTAGTAACCACCACGGACAGACCCACTCTAAATGAGTGCCACTGTTAAACAAGATTCTCAAAGCGATGCGATCGCGTCCGTGCTGTTTTGCAGATGTTTCTGCTGCTCGACAATGCTGCAATACATCTCGCTGTGGCACATTCGGAGCCGCCCAAACAAAGCCGATACTCGCTGTAATCGGGTATCCGTGGCTGTTCCAAATGGTTGGAAATGTGTAGAGCCATTGCAGAGATTCCCAAGCAGTGAGGGCTGGATCAGGCTCGTTTCGGTACAGTACACCCAGAAAATCATCTCCGCCTGCATAGATAATCCGCCCATCTCGAATGCGAGTAGACGGAAGCTGATCTTTGAGTGAGGTTCCCCAGGTTCGCATGGCTGCACTGAAGTTGTGCTGTTCCAATTCTGTGAGCGTTCTTAGATAATCACTGACTCGATCACCATCTCCGAGAAACCATCCTGTCCAGCGTTTTGCTTCTGCTCGATCGACATCTTCGGGTGTTTGATCTTTCCATCGATTCAATCGTTGAAATGAGCCAGGAGTTTCGATGTTCGGAAGTGCTTGTGCGATCGCATCCACTGTGACTAAGCGTTTGATCAATTCTGGAACGCTGAGTTGTTCACGCTCATCAATGATCGATTCGCCCCAACATTGACTTAATTGTTGATAAAACTGTTTAATTTTGTCGTCAATCTCTCGAATGTTGCGTTGCTTGGGGTTGCTAATTTCATTCATTCCGGGATACGCGATTGTATCGGCTCCGGATAAGGTTGAGCTTTCTCCACTCCAGTTGATGCCTGTCCAATTGCGCGATCGCTTTTTTTCAAATAGGTTGCGACGTGCTGCTTCGGGAGTGTCTCCAGTAGCGTGAAAGAATTCCCAGGCGTGGCTTTCCCAGAGTGACCATTCGCGTTTCCAGTAGCGATAATCAAAGCCTTTGAGCTTTTGTTCGATCGCGCTTCGGCAGAGTTTCGCGATCGCGCTCCAGGCTTTGTCAAATTCGGTTTTGGCAAGGTCGAGGGGGAGATGTCCGGCGATTAGGATGAGGTTGGGTGTGCCTTGGGTGACATCGATGAGAGCGGGGGAGATGACGGGATAGCCAGAATAGGGAGGATCGGAGGTTGGGAGATGGGTTCTGGCGGTGTCGCAAAGGGCGTTGGCGAGGTAGGAGAGGATGAAGGAGCTTCCGTAGAGGTCGCGAAGTTTGCGGGATTTTTCGATGAAGCCTTGGACGGGGGCAAAGGTGATCGCGGTATAGATTGTTTTGGTTTCGATGCTCATGAGATCGCGAGACTTGGGCGAACTATCTTTTATCGCTTCACTTGTGAGGATCAGGAATCCGGATCAGCTTTGTCATAATACTCGTATTTTTTTATTCATAGATACTTAGGTTCAATGGATGTATCAAAATCTGGAGAGTATCGATGAAACTCCGGAAAGTGTGCATGAAATTTTGTAAGTGTGCAGGTGTGATTGAGCAACGTCCATATAAATTTTGAAACTGTGGGCGTTGCTCTATGCAACATGGACGAAATTTTGTAAGTGTGCAGGTGTGATTGAGCAGCGTCCATATAAATTTTGAAACTGTGGGCGTTGCTCTATGCAACATGGACGAAATTTTTGAAAGTGTGCATGAAAATTTTGAAGGGATGCACGTCTGACAGATTTTCGTCTATATAAAACTGGAAATGATAGACATATATTGATGAAGAACCATAGAGAAGTCCAATTTCCACGGAGGTCGATCGATCTCTGAAAGTGCCATTCTTTCGTTGATCTCCGTGGATCGTCTATGTGGCAAGGATTTCAGCGCTTGAAACTCCATTCTATTCTCAGGAAGGAAGTTGTTATTGATAGTGAAAATGACCTCCGTGGATTTGCCCTCTGAAACGCTTTCTGTGTAATACTTCTGGAGAGGTAGGGTTGCCGATCATCTGCGATCGGATTTGTTGGAAACTCAGGGTTTGACCACCCTGCGTTGTAAAGATGCCAGAGGTTGCCGATCATCTGCGATCGGATTTGTTGGAAACCACGCAACATTCAACAAGAAGCTACGACCCGAAGTTCCAGGTTGCCGATCATCTGCGATCGGATTTGTTGGAAACTCCGAGATAGTTGCCAAATCAATTTTGCTCAAATCAATTGTTGCCGATCATCTGCGATCGGATTTGTTGGAAACTTGTTGTCACCGTGAGAATTGGTTCGAGGGTTACCCTGAGTTGCCGATCGATCTGCGATCGGATTTGTTGGAAACCCGTTACCGTTTTGCGGATCACGATTGTCCGTTGTGATGTTGCCGATCTTCTGCGATCGGATTTGTTGGAAACTTGACTTCACCGACGGAAAGATTCCAGTTTGCAGGATAGTTGCCGATCATCTGCAATCGGATTTGTTGGAAACAGTTCAACCATCGAATAAGCATTGATGAACTCAGGAGGTTGCCGATCGACCTGTGATCGGATTTGTTGGAAACCCCGGAGATGTATTGTTTTTCCAAAGAATTTCGTCATTGTTGCCGATCGACCTGTGATCGGATTTGTTGGAAACAGATCTGAAAAATCACCGATATTTCGGATAATCAGAAGATGTTGCCGATCGCAGGTCGATCGGATTTGTTGGAAACGCCGCATCCAGAAGCTGCCCCATGAACCAACGGTTGATGGGTTACCGATCCTCTGCGGTCATGCGAACGTGTGCCGCAGGCATCGGATTTGTTGGAAACGCACCCTACAGACGGTAGACCCAACCTTCTTCGTGACCGTTGCCGATCGCAAGTCGATCGGATTTGTTGGAAACTGAACCTCCCAGTTCTCCGGGTCGAAGTAAGCGTTCTACCCGCAATGTTTTGAACTTCTCTTCAAAGCTCGATCGATAACGGTCGGGCTTCTTTTTTGCAAGCGCGATCGCAGCAACGCTTGATCAAGCGCTTTGTTAAAATTCAGAATAAGAACTTAGAAAACTAAACTGATGACCTATAAAGAAATCTTGCTACAAGAAATCGAAACGGCTTCCGACGAAGTTCTGGCAGAAGCGATCGACTTCATTCGCTTTCTGAAAACAAAACCAGCGACCCACATGAGTGAACAATCATCAGCTTTAGTAGAAAACTTCACCTCGGAGCAAACTGATGATCCGAGGGCAGCATTTAGCACATTTCTAGCCGACTTAAAACAGCTTCCCCTCCAACGTGCAGAACCCTTGCAACAAGAGACAAAAGGCAAAGACCTCTCCAAATTCGTTGGAACCTGGCAAGGCAACGATTTAGAAGACTGTCTTCACTTCGTGCGAGAAACTCGCTCTCAGTCGGAGTTTTAGCCCATATCATGTACTTATTGGATACGAATCACTGTAGTTACATTATCGATAACCATCCTCGCATCAGCGCAGAAGTTCGATCGCGTTCAGAAGCCCACTTTGCGACAAGCATCATCACGTACGGCGAACTCCTCTACATGGTTGAGAAATCAACTCAGAAAGCTGAAAATCTCATCACAGTTCAATCCTTTCTGAATACGATCGGACTTTATCGACTTGATGAAGAAACAGCAATCATTTACAGTCGATTAAAAATCGCAATCTTCAACCAATTTGCACCCAAAGACCAAGCTAAACGACGCAAAGCAAGAATTCAAACCCTTGGTTTCGATGACAATGATCTCTGGATTGCCGCGACTGCACTACAACATAACCTTACCCTTGTCTCCGCTGATAGCGACTTCACTCGAATGCAGCAAGTTTGTCCCCTGAGCCTCGAATCTTGGAAGTGAAGCCTGAAAAGCACAACTTCACACGATCGAGCTTCTTTTAAACAAATCCAATCTCGCCTCAATTCACAGCCCATCAAGATGAAGAACTCGATCAAGAAATTGTCGATCGCCACAGCAACATCAACTTAGACGAACTCGCATGAAACGCTCATTCGTTGATTCAGGCGTTCTGATCTCTGCGGCACGAGGAAACAGCGATCGCACAAAAAGAGTTTTCGCCACCCTTAGAAAATCAACAGGTCTTCCTTTCCAGCATCTTCATCCTTTTTGAGCGATCGCGTTTTACTGCAAGAATCAATAATAGTCTTTCTATAGATGAGCATATCTCTGAGACGAAATGAGCGATCGCACCGAGTTGATTCAGCAAGAAGCAATCAGAATTCTTCAGATTCTCATTGACACTCCATTTGACGAATGCTGCCCATTATCCAAAGACTATGCAGATCTCCCCAATCGGCTTGGAATTTATGCAGTCAAACATCGCAAAGAAGGAATCTTATACATTGGCAAAGCAGCCAACATTCGGACTCGATTTACAGGCGGTCACAAAGCAATCTCTTGGGCATATATTGAACGAATTGATCCAGACGACATTCGGATCTGTACTGTAGTTTTATCGAACGAATGGAGACGATCACAATTAGAACTTGAAACCCTAATGATTCAGACACTCAAACCACGCTATAACATTAGAATCCGCGCTGAAGAGTGAGACCAATGCAAACAACAGACATTGCTGCCCTCAAAAGCATTCTCAATCACTTACCAACAAATATTCGTGAAGCATTAGAGACTTACGCCCAAGAGACAGATCTGCCGATCGAGTTTGTAATTGAAATGGCGATCGCATCTTTCTTAGATATCGATGCTGTTACCTTTTCGGATTGTCGAATCGAATCCCCAGGACGATTACGCGAACAAGTTGAAACTCTGCAAATTCAATTAGCTGCCGCCAAAGCGCAACTTCCCCAACCATAAAGTCACCATTCGCGACAAAGCAGCAACAAATCGAAGAGAAGCCACTACGATGAAACATATTATTTCTTGACCGTCCCATCATTTCATTTAGGCTGACCCGCTCATGTATTGGCACTCCTTCTGGCTCACACTCGCCCAAGCCACCCCCAAACCAACCTCCGTCGATTCCGCCACGATCGAACTCCTCACCCGCCAACTGCAATTTCTCCAAGATGCCAATACCCGCCTCAGCAGCAGCTTCACAACCTTTGTCACAGTCGTTGGCTTCCTAATTGCAGGAGTCGTCGGCATCAGCTTCTGGCTCTTCAAAACCACACTCAAAGACGCACGCCAAGAACTCAAGCAACTCGTCCAAGGAGTCATCACCCGCGAAATTGAAACCACCGTCGACAAACGAGTCACCTATCTCGAACAAATCCTCGATCGCGAACGACTCCTAGAAGAAATCACCGTTCACTACATCACCCTAAAAGCCCCCAGTGACATCCCCATCGAATACGAATTTCTCCGCGATCGTTTCCCTCGAATCGCGCTTAAACAATTCGACAATCCCATCTTTCACAACGCCAACGTCATCGTCTTAGACCTGATCAACAATCCCACCGGAAAAGTACTTCCCGACGACAACATCCGACAGATATTAAAAGAACTCCTCAACAACCTCGATCGCCAAAGAACCTCGATCGTCATCTACTATCGCGGTGAAAGAGGACAATCCGCCGCAATCAGCGAACTCGATCCCAATCTCTACACCATCCCTGCAAATAGTAGAATCTCCCTCATCGGAAGCACAATTAACGCAGCATACATCGCGGATACTTTACGTCGTAAAAGAGCTTAACAGGACTCCAGAATTGATTTAGATGGAATGCGTCAGCAAGACTTCACCGAGAGTCGGGAGGACTGAAAGGCGCACCTCAATGGCATGAGGCTGTAAAAAGAGATCGAGAAATAAATTGGTTATGTATTGATTGAGTTTCTACATTATCGAAGCTTGTATCGCTGGAATAACACATAGGTCGCACAACACTGATCTGAAAATTCTTAACAATCTAAGAAAAACGCGAAGAACGACATTAATCTGCGAATAGGAAAGAATCTGAATTGAGTGACATTAATTCACGAAAACTAGCAAAAATCGGCGAATTAGTCCGAAACCGACATTAATTTGCGAACCGCAACATTTAATGTAATGTGCGAATGTACACTCCTCACAATATTGAACCATTGAACTTCGGAATCGCGATCGACAACCTAGCGCAAATTCAGCGATCGAGTTTTAATAAAAGTGTCTTGCTCTTTCATTCGGCTGCCCGAATGGAAACCAGTATAAGCATAATGGGCGAATCTCATCTTATTCTGGGCACTTCGATAGGAACTCTAGTGAATTGTTACTTAAGCGAATGATGAACGATACCGAATTGCAACATTTACGTCGCTGTGTAGAACTGGCAGCCGAGGCACTAGAGCTAGGCAATCACCCGTTTGGATCTGTCCTTGTCGCTGCCGATGGAACCGTTCTTGCCGAGGATTACAACCGCGTGGCATCTGGCGACCAAACCCGCCACCCTGAGTTCGCGTTAGCACGATGGGCAGCAACAAACATGACTCCTGAAGAACGAGCTACGGCAACTGTCTTTACTTCCGGTGAACACTGCCCAATGTGTTCGGCGGCACATGGATGGGTGGGTCTGGGTCGCATTGTATATGCAAGCTCCTCGGAGCAACTGGCAACCTGGCTTGCTGAGCTAGGGGTTCCTCCCCTTCCCGTACGCCCCCTGCCGATCCAGGAAGTCATCCCGGATGTGGTCGTGGAGGGTCCGGTTCCCGAACTTGCAGTGCAAGTACACAATTTGCACCGCCGCTTCTATCGCTCATCCCCAACGGAGTGACGTTGTGTGATAGCTACAGTGTCAATGGCTTCACTGAACGCTAAAAGTCAGAAGAGATAGGCTTTATAGTCTTAATGACACTCATGCGTCACCATGACAAATAAAAAATTACTGTACATTTGGCTAAAGCGGCAATTCATGGGCTAGAAGTGGCGCTCAGTGATACGGAAAAGGCAATCCGGTAATTAACAGGAACAGAACCAATGGTCGATTTGCGAATTGTGAATGCTTGTTTGCCAGAGCAAGAGGGACTTTGGGAGATCGCAATCACAGACGGAATCATTACCGAGATCGATCGCGCAGTCCAGGGAAACACGATTCTAGATGCCCAAAAGCAATTGGTGATTCCAGGCTTAGTCGATGCTCATATCCACCTCGATAAAGTCTTTTTGCTCGATCGCACTCCTGCTGTAGAAGGTACCTTTCACGAGGCAATGCGAGAAACCCTAAAAGCAAAGCAGGCTTTTACCGTTGCAGACATTCAAGCCAGAGCGCGACGGGCACTCTGGCAAGCGATTTCCTGGGGGATAACCCTGATGCGATCGCATGTCGAAGTAGATCAAGTCATTGGATTGACCGGAATGGAAGCTCTGCTACCCTTGCGACAGGAATTTGCTTGGGGAATTACACTCCAACTGGCTGTGTTTGCTCAAGAAGGAATCACGAATCAACCACATCTTCCGAAACTTTTGCGTGAGGCAGTCGCTTTAGGAGCAGATGTGATTGGCTCTGCTCCTTACGTCGATCCAGACCCAGAGCAGAATGTGCGGATCGTGTTTGATATTGCTCAGGAGTTTGATTGTGATGTCGATTTTCACCTTGATTTTCTCGATGATGACTTACCGTTGATGCTGCCGTTTGTGATTGCAGAAACTCAACGGCGAGGATGGCAAGGACGAGTGTGTTTGGGGCATATGACCAAGCTCGCGAACTTGCCCCCTGAAGAACTCTTGGAGCTTGCTCGATCGATACGTTTAGCGGGAATTTCGCTGCTCGCTTTGCCTGCATCTGACTTGTATATGATGGCGCGAAAAGATACGCATCGAGTCCGGCGCGGCGTGGCTCCGATTCACACCTTGGCAACCTCCGGCGCGACGGTTGGTGTGGCAACGAACAATGTGCAAAATCTCTTTACCCCCTTCGGAGATGGAGATGTACTAAAGATTTGTACATTGCTGGCGCAGGTGCTGCATTTAGGGACTGCAAGCCAGCAAGCACAATGTTTAGCGATGGCGACAACTGAGGCTGCCGCAGCGATCGGAGAACTCAATCACAGCATTGCACCGGGTCATCTTGCCGATCTAGTTATCTTGAATGCTCATTCTGTCACTGAAGCGATCGCGGCTGCTCCGCTTGAACGAACGGTGATTAAGCGTGGGCGTATTGTCGCTCAGCGCAAATGTGAATCCCAGTTTTGGACTTCCAAATCTGTTTGATTGCTTATCTAGTGAAAATGGCAGCGTCTCTATCTTCTTTTAAGAAGATGAAATAGAAACCGACGATACAGCATTCCACATTGTTTAGAGGTAAGAGATTAATCATCTAAAAAACAATTACATGAGCAATCGATCTTACCGAATTATGAATCGCCGCACAGTCATTCGGGGTCTGCTAGCTGCTGGAGCATTTGGTGCAAGTTCTCGCTTATGGATAGGATGCACACCTACCTCGAATACAGCTACGAATCCGAATCCTACACCCAACTCTACACCTCTTGAGATCGGATTCATTTATGTCGGACCCAAAGATGATTATGGCTATAACCAGTCCCATGCTGAGGGCAAAGCAACTGTCGATAAACTGAGTGGAGTCAAAATTGTTGAGGAAGCGAGCGTTCCTGAGACGACGGCAGCCGAAGAAACGATGACAAACATGATTAAGCAGGATGGGGCGACGGTTTTATTTCCAACCTCATATGGATACTTCAATCCTCACAGCTTAAAGATTGCTCGTGAGTTCCCAGAAGTTCAACTTTTTCATCCAAACCAACCTTACAAGGATGAATATCCTAAGAATGTCGGTTCCTACTTCAGCGACTTAGTTGAACCTGCTTATCTGGCAGGGATTGTAGCAGCATTGACTTCTAAGACTGGCAAGCTTGGCTTCATCATTCCAAAACCTATTCCTGTCGTTTTACGGGAGGCGAATAGCTTCGCACTAGGAGCGCAAAGTGTTAAACCGAATATTGTGGTTCAGGCAATTGTGACAGGCGACTGGTCATTGCCTGTCAAAGAAGCTGAAGCTGCAAATAGCCTGCTCGATCAGGGGTCAGACGTACTGACCGGTCGAGTTGATAACATGAAAGTCATCATTACTACTGCTGAAAAACGAGGTGCGTTTTCCTCTGGCTACCATATCAATCAGGCAAGTTTAGCACCCAAAGGGTATTTAACAGGCGTGGAGTGGAATTGGGGCAAGATTTACAGCACTTATGTTGAGATGGTTAAAGCTGGCAAAACCTTGATGAATGGCGGGATTCCTCATGTTGTTGCAGGCGGACTGAAAGAGGACTTCTGTAAGCTTTCCCCCTTTGGTGCATCTGTGAGTGCTGAAACTAAAAAAGCAGTGGAAGCTGCCAAAGCGAAGCTTCTTGATGGAAGTTTGGCGATTTTTAAGGGAGAACTGAAAGACAATAAAGGAAATGTTGTGATCCCTGAGATGGACCCGTAGGGTTGGACAAAAAATAGATAGTGAATAAGCTACAGTTCTAGATCTCAATTCTACTAACTTTTTTGATCTAGATTCGATTCATGCTTTTGATTCTTTCGTGTTCACATTATT
>NZ_JAFLCJ010000046.1:0-20185 GCF_017302695.1 Leptolyngbya sp. UWPOB_LEPTO1
CAAGTGCGACTTTGGCTTTGAATTGGGCACTGTGTTGTTTGCGTTTGTTTTGGCTCATAATCTACTCTTACCATGAGGTTGAGGGGGGGTAGCTTATTCACCTGTCCAGCTTTTTGGTTCCACCTCACTACATCTCATCTGCTGTGGAAGATGAGAATGATGGGAAGGATTATCTTCCATCTGAAGCTGTGTCTAATAGTGCTAATAGAAATCTGAAGAAAATCTCTGATTCCTTTATACAGGATTGTAAAACACTAGATTCGTGTGTAGAAACTTTGCATGGTCAACTGTGCTCTCAAATGCCTGTAAAAGCATATGAAAATATATTAGGAGACGTGATTCAAAGTTTGTCTCGGGATATTGATGCTTTTTTTGAAAGTATTAAGTTATATAGAACTGCTGTTTTCTCCTCGCAAACCAAAGAGCTAATTGCGAGGCTCGGGCTCGGGCAAAGTCTTGACAATCTGGAAGCTCAAAATCTCACCGAAGAGGAAAAAGAAAATAACAAGAAGAATGCTCAGGAGTATATTTTCCCAGGTAGAGATAAGCTTTTCAATGAGAGTTTAGCAGAGCTAATTCAGATTCAAAGAGATGTTGAAAGGTTACAGAAGGAGGTTAAAGAGCTAATTAATAAGCAAAGGGTTTCTACTGATATAAACTCGAGCGAGTGGATAAGCGAAAAGCTTAGAGATCTTGATATTGAGTTAAAAAGGGAGATTGAGGATGATATCAATAATAACCTTGTCCCCAACATCAACGCAGCAATACAGAGCAAGCTCCATGAATCAATTCTTACCTGGAAACATAACATTCAGAAACTGAGAAAAGCTCGAACGAAAAGAATTGTATATTTCGTTCTTGGCTCTGCTTTATTAAGCGGAGCAGGCTATTTTCTTTACGTTTATGCTAGGAATCAAAATACTCCTAGCGAACTATCTTCGACAGTTATCATAGGACTACTAATTAATTTTGCCTCAGATCTAGCAGCATTTTATGTCGGAAAATTGACATATAACTTCCCCCAGAAAGCTGAAAGAAAAGAGCAGGAGATAATTGGATTGTTAGGACAAGAGTGTCAGGAAATTGTGAAAAAGAACATAGAAAGCTTCAAGAGCTTAGATCTTGATGACAGTGGATTTCCTGAACTCATGCAAGATTTCTGGATAGATCTACTCTTAGAGCGACCCTTAGATGTATGGGTCAGAAACAATAAAGATCTCTTTAACTCCTTGAAAGATGCATCCAAAAAATATTTAGAATTTAGAGTTAAATATATTTCGACAGTTAATAATATCACTACTTCAGTTTCGAAGTATTTTAATAACCCAAAAACCAATTTGGAGAGACTGGAAAAGTTCACATCAAATCTTAAGGAGACTTCTATAGAACCCTCCTTTACCTTATTGAATGAGACAGAAGAAGCCCTGAAAACCTTAAGTGCCCAAATTAGAGAAGTTAAGTTCTAATACCTTAATAATAAGAAAATTTTGAAGAGCAGGAGAGTTGCTACTCTGTTTGCTGATTATGCTTGCTAGGATAAGAGACTCGTTGTCAGGAGTCCCGTTTCCTCTAACCTCCCTAACAACCATGTTTCTTTACGAGGGAGTAATTCACTCCCTTAGCTAATCACTTGGTCAAAACATTCCTAATCAAAATACTCACAACCTCTCCCGGTTGTCCTAATGAACCTGCGATTTGTGGTTTACTCCATAGTCCTGCTTCTGCATATCCAAGCGAATGCAGAAGATGAATCGTTCTCTTAACGGCTTGCGGTGAACCAATCAGTAAGTGTCTGATGCGTTCTCGATCCGATGTTAGGTCACGCTCACTATCAAGCGAATCATCACTATTTTCTAGCGCTAAGAATTCTTCCATGCTTGGAACTCAATACAGGTTAAGTTCCATCGTAATACCTTACGTACCATTTGTACCGTACAATCGGAGTTTCGATTCGTAACATTTTATGATCGGAGTCTTAATGTAATGGTTGATCAATTCGTGTCTGAAAAGCGCCCCGGACAAGAATATCTAGGATTCTACTTACCAGAAGGCAAGCGGGATCTCTTTCGAGAATATTGTCAGTTCATTGATAGCAGTATGAAAGATGAACTGGAGCAATTTATCGATCGCTGCATTTCCGATCCTAAGTTTCAGCAGTATTTAGAGATGAAGCGAAAATTGAAGCAAGGGAAATAGAAACTCTTGCCTGTGAGGAATTGAGTTCAGAGTGAGTTGTACTTAGGATCTTCTCCACATCCTATTTTCTAGCGCTTTGCTTCAAGATTGGAGTTAGGTGAATATAGGGTCATCAGATCTGAAACCGTGTGAGATCAAATAGGTAATAGTGAGATTCTTTTTTCCTTCTTTCTGAACTGAGTGCAATTTAGGGAACAAAAGCAGTGCGATCTCTAAGTCGGCTTGAGCAAGATTAGTTTGAATTTAGACTTTTGAATAGCAAACAGTCATAAGTCAAAAAATTTGCATGTTAACAATGAGAGAGAGATTAACTGGATGCAACAAGCTTTTCACTAAAGGGTTATCCGAGCTAGGATATAACTGCTCAGCCTTAGGACATTTTTAGGACAGTTGCCGATTGCAAGAACCAAGCAGTCACTTTTTTAGGAAGCGGGTAACGCGATTCGAACGCGCGACATTCACCTTGGCAAGGTGACGCTCTACCACTGAGCTATACCCGCATTTGGTACTTTATTAATATCGCACACTAACTTGGAACTGTCAAGAAACTCCAACAAAAAAATTCGAGACCTAACTGCAGAGATCTCCCCGGTCAATTCGCATTATTCAGAGATAAGGTTAGTATGTATATTCTTATTGTTAATTAGCGCTACATTCAATGGTTCAGTACACCCTCGCTCAAAGCCCCGAAATTATCCTCACTGTTTCCGGTAAAGACTCGCCCAAAGCCCGCGAGAAAGCAATGGATCAACTCATGGAACTGATGGATGAAGGGAAACTACCAACAGACTTGGCAGATGGCTTCGGACCGCAAAATTTTATCGAAATTAAAGACCCTGGTAGTCAGCCTTCCAGTGATGAAGACGCGATTAATCAAGCTGTGCAAACGTTGAGCAGTCTGGCAACTTTGAAATTAAAGGCACAGGAATCTCGATCGGAAGCCCTCCAAGTTCGGAAGCATATCGATGTTCTCTTCACAGATGATCTCGTCACCGAAGAAGAAATCAATGGGCTGAAAGAAGGTTTTAAAGTCTTGAAAAGCTATGCCCAGACTAATCTGAGATATCGAGAAGCGCGATCGCAAGCCGAACAAGCCCGCACCATTTTAGATCGGGCATTGCAATCCTCAGAGCCAGAGCCGAGAAAGAAGTAGAATATAAGTGAAGATTAGTTAAGAAAACTTCATAAAATGACTGGCACTGCAAATCAAGTCGTCTCTCTGCCCACGTTTGAGAAACTGACGTGGGATTGGCAAGGGCATTCGATTCAGTACACCGTCCTGGGAACTGGGGAGCCTTTGGTATTGATTCATGGGTTCGGAGCTTCGATCGGGCATTGGCGAAAAAATATTCCAGTCTTGGCACAGGCAGGATATCAGGTATATGCGATCGATCTGCTCGGATTTGGAGGATCGGCAAAGCCTGCACTCGACTACACCGTTGAACTTTGGGTGGAATTAATTCGAGATTTTTGGGCAGCAAACATTCAGCGACCCACCGTGTTTATCGGAAATTCGATCGGGGGATTGCTCTGCCTCATGATTTTAGCGAATCACCCTGAAATCGCAGCAGGTGGAGTTTTGCTCAATCCAGCAGGCGGACTGAATCATCGCCCGGAGGAGTTAAACCTGCCGTTGCGATTGGTCATGGGAACATTTGCCAAATTGGTTGGATCAAAGCAGTTTGGACGATGGATGTTTGATCAAGTGCGTCAGAAAGGACGAATTCGCAACAGTCTCAGGCAGGTTTACCGCGATCCGGAGGCGATCACAGATGAATTAGTGGATTTATTGCATGAACCGTCTTGTCACCCAGGCGCTCAGCAAGTCTTTGCATCTGTGTTGATGGCACCGCCGGGACCGAAACCAACCGAGTTATTACCGAATATTCAATCCCCGCTTCTGGTGATTTGGGGGGAGGCAGACCCTTGGACACCGATCGCAGGATCACAAATCTACCAATCCCTTGTCCACTCCCAGCCTGTGCAATTCGTCTCAATTCCTAATGCAGGACATTGCCCCCATGACGAGCGTCCAGAGGTTGTCAATGAGTTCATTATTCAGTGGCTCACCGAACAGAAATAGGCAGATTTTAGCTGGCACCGTGCTTGGAGAAGTAAAACTCGCAGTTTCACGGAACGCTCCACAGGGATGAACAAGCTAGGCTCTAGGGTGAAATTCCTGAAATCCTAACGTAGGGCGGGGTGTTGCTATGACTCTTGATTCAAATCCCAAGCACGATCAGCTTTCAGTGGAGCGCGACACTGTTCTCCCGATCGAAGATGCGAACAGAGTTGTCTCAGAATCATTCCATGCAGATGGTGCCGAGGCAAATCAACTGTTGAACTTGGGAATAGAGTTACATCAACGCGGAGAACTCCATGCAGCGCTCAATACATTGCAGAAAGCGCATCTTCTGTATTGGGAAATGAATGATCAGCAAGGCGCAAAGCAGGCTCTTGAGGCATTAGGACAAGTCTGCTATACGTTGGGCGAGTATGCAAAAGCGATCGATTATTCGCAGCGGAGTCTTGTCCTAGCGCAGCAAATTCGGCAGTATCTCAGTAGCGTCAAACTGTTGGGAACACTCGGAAATGCGTATCGACATCTTGCAGACCACGAGAAAGCGATCGACTATCAGAAACAGAGTTTGATGTTAGCGCAGGAACTTCGCGATCAGCGGAGTGAGATGGCAGCCCTGAACAATTTGGGATTAGCCTACAAGGCAGCAAATGAACCGGAGATCGCGATCAAGTGTGAGCAGAAAGCATTGGAAATCGCCCAGAAATTGCAAGATTATGTCGCCACGGGACAGATTTTGAAGAATTTAGGCAACGCCTTCTACGCGCTCGGCGATTTTGAGCAAGCCATCGCTTATTACCAACAACGATTGGAGTTAGCAGGTAAATTAGGCGACCAGCGGTTGGAATTGCAGGTTTTACGGAATTTAGGCAACGCTTGTAATGTGACCGGAAATTATGAAACTGCGATCGCATATAATCTGCGGCGAGTTGAGATTGCACAAAAATTAGGTGATGTCCGTACACAGGAACAAGCGTTGGGGAGCCTATGTGTGGCTTATGAAGCATTAGGTCGAACGACTTGCGCAATCAAATATTATCAGCAGCGATTGGAACTGGCACGTCAGAACCAGGATGAGCGATTGGAGTTGTATTTACTCAGCAATCTCAAGTCAGCATTCTCGATGCTTGGAGACTATACCAAAGCGAGTGAATATAGCGCACAAGCAAGACTAGGCTAGTGCGAAGTTGCAATCTAAGACGGTCGATTGATTGCTTCCGATTGAGAATATTGGGGTTTATAGGCATCTGCCGTTGCAATCAGAGACCATCCGGCATTGCGAAGCTTCTGATAAGTTGTCCATCCCTTCGATGCGCCGCGAATTTGTAAATCGGGAACGCGGTATTGGGGAAACGAGTGATAAGGTGTCCAAGTTTGGTGGGACTGTTCACGTAAATGCAGAATCTTCGTACCCCCACCCAATCCTGCCAACCAGCACATTTGTCCAGCCATTGCAGTGATTTCTCCAGTGAAAACGACGGTTGATATTGAAAGGCTTCAGTCGCCTCTCAACTGATTACGCCCACATTATGTCACCATTTATTAAAAATCATTGATAAAAAGGCAGAATTATGGGTCAAAGAATTATATCTTGCGGATGATTAATGGGGATAGAAATCAAGGCATCTGACGAATTCTAGGGTCAGATCCCTCGTGCTGAAATGACATAGGAAGAGTAAACTGCTGAGGAACAGTCGCTGAGATGAAAGTGTGGCGTTTATTCCTAAAAACGCTATTTTCTCCGTAATTTCCGGCTTTTTTTCTATATATCTGAAGATTATTCAAAATTTCTTATCTATTTTCTTGAATTGCGGATAGATATAGAAGAACATTCAGATTGCACGATTCTGCTTTTTGTTCCCCATTTCCCTTGATAACTTTCTATGACATCAGTTTTGGCTTCTGAGATTTCTTTATATGAACTGGTCGCGGGTTCGACTTCAGCGCCGTTTGCGATGCAAGTTAGCCCGGTGACATTTAAGGCATTGATGAGTAGCCTCCTCGATCTACTGGTTGAGCAGAATGATACAGCTTCGGTATGGGTAAAGTTACCGAAGGGAGATGCGTGGCAAACAGAGTTTGATCGCTATTTGGAGCGAGCAGGGGCGGATCAACAAATTCACTGCTTTAAGAATCAGCGAGACGACAATCCCGATGCTGACTTAAAACAGGCATTCGCAGGGCTTGAGCGGACGGGGACAAACCAGCCCTCAACAGTTTTAGTATCGCCGGAGAGTCCGTTAAGACGAGAATATTTTTTGCTGATCTGGTCGAAACAGTTTTGTGGTTTGTTAGTGGGGCATCGGGCAAGACTTGCCCCGGTTTTACGGGAAGGGGATACGCTGGTTCAAGTGGATGAAGACGGCACTGAGAAGAAGCAGTCTTTGATGGCATTTTTGGTCGTTGATCCGATCGTCGTGCGCGAAGCGATCGCAAGTTTACAGCCTCTTATGCCTAGGAGTGCGACGTTGCCAGAGTGGGAGACGTTCGATCCGATGCTCGTCAATCAACTGTTGACCAAGCATATTCAGCGACAAGAGGAATTATGGCAGCGGGCAAGTACCCATCGCAAACAAGCTGAAATGGCGAATTTGCTTCAGCTTCAGAATGAGGAATTACTGAGTACAATTCGGTTGAAAGATGAGTTTCTGCATAATGTAGGGCAGGAGTTACGCACGCCATTGACCAATATGAAAACGGCATTGACGTTGCTAAATTCGCCGAGTCTAAAGCCACCTCAAAAGCAGCGCTATATGGATTTGTTGGCGAGAGAATGCGATCGCCAAAGTTCACTGATTACAAGTTTGCTCGATCTCGTGAGCTTAGATCAGATGGCAGAGCAAACCACGGTTCAGGCGTTAAGTTTGGGGGATATTGTACCGGGAGTCGTGAGTACATATCAACCACTGGCAGAAGAGAAAGGGGTGCGGTTAGCCTATACGATTCCAGAGAATTTGCCTGCAATTTCGTGCTTTCCGACTTGGTTGAAGCAGATTGTGATTAATCTGTTGCACAACGGAATCAAGTTCACACCGCGAGGGGGACAGGTCTGGGTGAGAGCGAAGCAGCAGGGTGATTATGTGCAGCTTGAGTTTCGCGATACGGGCATTGGCATTGCGGCTGGAGAGATTCCGAAGATTTTCGATCGCTTTTATCGGGTGCGGCAAGCGGTGGATGAAGATATGGGCGGGGCTGGATTGGGTTTAACGATCGTTCAAAAATTGTTGCTGCATTGCGGGGGTTCTATCTCGGTAAAGAGCCGGGTAGGAGATGGATCGACGTTTAATGTGCTACTGCCGATTTATCGAGGATCAGAAGAAGGGTAAGTCTTAAATATTTGAGAGAACCTGATTCAAAAAGACTGAATTAAATAGACTGCGATGATCGGATTTCGGCTCTGCTCAGCCCACAAATTGTGTCGGTTTTGAAGGCTGAGCACAGGTGAAACATGAACATTGAATGTAAGACTTTATAATCCTGCAAACCATTCGTAGCCTTGATCTTCCCAGTAGCCTTTTGAGCGACCGAGTTGGCTGACGAGCGTAATGCGAGTCACCCATTTGCTTTGTTTGTAGCCTAATTTGATCGGGGAGGCGAGGCGGAGAGGTGCGCCATTTTCGATCGGTAAGGGTTGACCGTTCTTTTGATAAGCCATCAGTGTTTGAGGATGCAAACACGATCGCAGATCCCAACTTTCTAAATAGCGATCGGCAGATTGAAAATAGACATATTGCACACCGGGTTTAGGCTGTGCGAGTTGAATTAAATCGCGCAGTCTAACTCCGCCCCATTGCACGATCTCTGCCCAACCCTCGACACACACGTGACGAATGATCATTGAGGTCAAGGGTAATTTATAAATGTCTTCTAGGCTAAGTGACATCGGTTGATTGACTTCGCCATCAATGATCAGACGGAAGCGAGCAGGATCGATTTGTGGGGTGAATCCGAAGGTGTTGACGATCAATTGAGCCGGTTCAATCTGACTCACTGCGAATTCTGGCACGGGAGTTTGGGGCTTGAATAGCAGTTCTTCAAATTTTTGATTGAAGGGTTCTGAAACGGCTCCAACCACATCTGCAAAGATAGGGACTCCACAGCCACCCAGAATTAACCCTGAGCTTGAAATGCCAGCAATTTTGAGAAAGTCACGTCGCGAAAAGTTTTGCATGAGGTTTACCAGAACATTGAATCGATGAGGCGACTGCCGCCGACTTTCAGCACGAGGAGAGAATGAACGATCGCAAATCCAATCACCGTTGGCACACTTAGGAAATGCACCACTCGCAACGCTTGCCAGTCGCCAAACATCTCGACAATCCAAGGAAATTGAGCGGGTTTATACATACCAATCCCGCTCAGAATGGCGAGCAGGAGAATCGGCACGATCGACGTATAAACGAGTCGATGCCACGCATACGCTTTGCGTTTGGGATTCTTTCCAGTTTGCAGGGCTTGAATATCGTTTGTGCCCACAAATCGATGCCGCCATCGCCGGGTCACAAGTACGTAAATCCCATACCAAACTAAATTGAGTGAGAAAAGCCACATGCCTGCAAAGTGCCAATCTCGCCCACCTGCCAGCCATCCCCCTAATGCAAAAATGGGCGGAATGGTCATACCTTGCCGTCCTCCAAACACAGGATTGGCATTGTAGATCTGGATTCCACTGGTCAGCATGATGAATAAACTGACAACATTGATCCAGTGAAAGGTTTTGGCAAGAATTGCCTGTTTTGGGAGAACTTTTAATTCCATCGGGATTGCGCAATCTTTACATCTTGTAATGTGACATAAAACTGTGAAAGTTGCGCGTCAAGCAGTTTGGGGCAATCGACGATGATAGATTGAGGGCAGTTTTTACTTGATGTCAGCTATGAGTTTATCAACGCTCATCCTCGTGGCGATGGGAATTGGGATTGGATTTGGGTCAGTGTTACATGATTTCTTTCCGAGTGCGATCGCTCCACTCGATCAGTATTTGCTCACACCCGTGGGGACTTCTTTTTTACGATTGATCCAATTCGTGGTTGTCCCGATCGTGTTTTCTTCACTAATTTTGGGGCTGACTCGGATTCAAAATGCGGCTCAGGTTGGACGCTATGCCGTCAAGCTGATTTTGAGTTACTGCTTAACAAGCGGAGTTGCCGTCGTTGTGGGATTGGTGCTGGCAGTGGTGATCCGTCCTGGAGTTGGCGTATCCGGGTCTGGAACAATCGATATGGAAGCGATCGCACAATCTCAGTCGCTGATTGATTGGCTGGTCAGTTTGATCCCGACGAATCCGATCGAAGCGTTGAGCAATGGAAATTTGCTTCAGGTGATTTTTTCATCAGCACTGATCGGCGTAGCGATTCAGCTTGTTGGAGAAAAGGCAGCGAGTTTCGTCAGCTTTGTTGAGAGCTGTTATGCAATTTTTGAGAAAGTTCTCTCTCTCATTTTGTACGTCGCCCCGATCGGTGTGTTTGCTTTGATTAGCTCGGTGATTGCGACAGAGGGATTGCAACTGATTCTTAAGCTCTTTAATTATGTGTTCTTTCTCCTCGTCGGTAGTCTGCTGATGGTGGGCTTTTATCTATTGATCCTCTTTTTTCTCAAAGCAAAACCGATCAAATTACTACAAAGTCTAGTTCCTGCACTATCTTTAGCATTTGGAACAGCCAGTTCTAACGCAGCGCTCCCGATCTTACTCAAAGATGTTCAGGAAGAGTATGGATTGCGCGAAGACATCGCAAGTTTCGCAATTCCGTTAGGGACAGCCTTAAAACGCGATGGCTCTGCCATTCTGCAAGGATTCAATGCTGTGTTCATTGCTCAAATGTACGATATTCCACTGACCACATCTTTAGTTTTAGCGATCTCACTCAGTACTTTTTTGGTTTCTTTTAGTACCCCAGGAGTTCCAGGCGCTGGAATTATTATGATGACAACTGTTCTGAGCGCAGCAGGGTTACCGTTACAGGGAATTGCGATCGTGGCAGGCGTTGATCGGTTAACGGATGGATTCAAAACGGTGATGAATATCATCGGTAATGTGTCAAATGCAGTGATTCTCGATCGCTGGGAAACTCCGCAACCGTCAGAATCCCAAAATGAAATGCTGAGAGCTATCGACTGAGGGATACACAGCCACAATCTGAGTACTAGCCATAAAGTAAAGTTGCTCAGAATTAGCGAAGTTCCTGAGTCAAGATCTAGAGTAAACTGCGCGTGTTTAAAGAGTGGTTGCATCGGCTGATTATGTGGATTTCAAACAATATCAACATCATTCAGCCGATCTCTATCACTGGAATCTAAAGCGAGTGGCGAATTGAGCTTGAAAGTGTGGGTTCTTTCAACCCTAGATATTTCTGCCAAAAAGTATGAGACATCAGCTCTTGTGCAGCATTTTTCCAGTTTTTACTTGCGATCGACCATTCTGTCCTGCCCTTATCCACAATGCTAGACCACTGCGCCATAAGCTGAACATTGGTCAATAAATCAACATTTTGCTGATTTTCGTAACTGCGACTGAGTTTGAGCGTGCTAGGATGTACGACTTCTGGATCGATGCTCATAATCCAGTCTGGACCTTTTAGATAGTCGTCAAAGGCTTTGATGAGCATTTGAGCGCGATCGAAGTCTGGCATTAACAAAGAAAGTGCAATTTCTTGCGTCAAGTTACTGACAGTATGCTCATAGCTTGGCGAGAAATGCACAGCGTATGTAATGAGATCATTGCGGAAATAATAGTAAGTTTCCCAGTTTAAGTTCTTAGCAGAGGCAGGAATATGCCAAACTGCCATCGAAGGAAATGTCGCGATTGGAATGCCTAATGTCATTTTCGCTCTGAGGCAAAATTCAACATCATCCAGTTTGATAAAGAGTGGCAACGGCAGGTTGAGTTTTTCGACAAGTTGCCGAGAGAATGAGCAAAACCAAAAGCCACCATAATCTGCATCTTCTTCAACGAGCAATTGATTGAGCGATGCATTTTGGCTTAAGTCAATTCTATAATTGAGAGCGGTTAACGAGCCAAATGCACCCTTTGTTGCTGGATCTTCGTTGTAGGTTGCTCCTGCTTCGTACAAGACTTGTTTGTTATTAAGATCAAGTAGACCGCCTGCAATGATGAACTCAGTCTTTGCATACTCATGCACTGCGAACAACCTGCAAATGCTTTCGCTTTCTAACTCAATATCATCATCCATCAATAGAAGATGAGAGGAACTCTTTTCTGCTAGAGCTTCCATGATGCCTCTGGTAAATCCACCACTACCGCCAGCGTTTTTGTTAGGAAAGAGCTTGACTCTCGGATCATTAAACTCATTATGATCTAGCGTTCTGCCGTTGTCAGAAACAAACACTTTAAAGCTCTTATCTTGCAGAAGTTCGTCTTGTAAGAGACTTGTTAATGTTTCTCGAACATAGTTCTCTTTCTTGAAAGTGCAGATGACGATTCCGAGTGATACTTCTCTTTCTTTGGGTTGATCTGTTGCAATCCAACCTGCTGCAAAGATGCCCTGAGTACTCAGACAAGTAATTTCAAGGTAAATTCTGCCAGCTTTCTCAGTCTGAACTAGATTGATCGGTGCAAGCTTAACAGGTTTTGAGAGTTGGCATTGCTCAATCTTCTCTTCTAAAATTGTCTCTCTTTCACCGCTCTGTACTTCTCTATAAATCGCAACTCTAAAGTCACCTTCGAGTTTCAGAAGATAGTAGATAGAATTAAGCGAGGTATATTTGACATAGTAATTTTCATAAAACGAATTAAAATAAGAGCTTGAAGAGACAACTCCTCCCTGCTGTAAGACGGCTCGTTTACTATTTTCCTGAACATCGAGCGATGCTGCTTCATTACATCGAATATATAGATCGGAAATATCCGAAGACTTGGGAAGTTTTACTCTACCAACTATGTTCATAGTTCTATTTAATGGGTTGAGCGAATTTGAGCATATGCCTAAAAAGTAAGAAAGAGTGACTATCAACAACTCATTCTTACGGCTGATTTATAGTAATTGAATCAAATTGCGCATGTCTTCGATTACATGCTGAACACCTGCTGCTTGTAGTGCAGATACTCGATCGCTGCGCTCATTCTCCGTGATATGAGTTCCGCCCACATAGCCGATAACGATAGGAATTCCAGCAGCGATCGCTGACTTCACTCCGCTCATTGAATCCTCAACTGCAACACAGCTTGTGATATCTGCACCTAAGCATCTGGCAGCATGGAGATAAATATCTGGTAAGGGTTTAGGTCGTCGAACCGGAAGAGAGTCGTTTGCGCTAAAGATTCGGCAGTTTCCCTCTGCGGAATGTTCACTCGTGAAATAATCGCTCAACTGAGCAGCAACTAGGCAAGCTCTGAGCCGTCGCAGGCTACTATTACTGACTAGTGCGAATTCGACTTCCTGCCTGATCAATTCAGACAATACATCTGACGTTCCTGCGGTTGCTTGTGCTTCGAGACTGAGGTGATCGATCGCACGATTCTCTTCTTCTAATACAAGATGCTGAATATCAGCTTCGGTCAGAGCCATAGGCGAGTCTTTATAAATCTGCGCCAGAATCTCTTGATAGGGCTTTCCTGCAAAGTTTTTAATAAATTCAGGTAGATCATAAAACTGTGCGCCGGGAAATTCGCAAGCAACTTCAGCAGTGAGCTTCCACGCGCTTTTGAGCGCGATAATTTCACTATCAACAATCGTTCCATCATGATCAAACAGAACAACTTTATGCGGCTGGAATAATTTCATTCTGAATAGGCTCCTCACTGTAATATCTAAGTGTCGCTGATAGTCCACGAGTCCGAATCTCTCGCAATGCACGATCGCAGTATCGATCTAAAGTGTCAGTACATTCGCATTTCTCTAGACCGAGGATTTGGCTCAATGCTGCACCTGCTTGAGCCATGATAATGACATCTGCTTTATCATTTGCATGAAAAGCTGTGCCCGTTTCGCTGATGCCGTCTTGTAGAGCAAGCATCCATGCGGCGATCGGGAGCATTAGATGCTCTAAATTCAGCTTTTGAGCATGAGCGTCTTGTAGAATCGGAAGAATATATTTGCCTAATTTTCGAGCGGTTTCTGCTGAAATTCGCGCAATTAAATCAGGCAGTGCTTCATTACTCAGTCTACGTAATACCTGCTCGATGTACTGCTCACACATGTAGTCAGGAACCGGAGTGGCAGCAGCAATGTCCTCCATCAAGAGCCGAATAAACGAGTAAAATTCTGGCGATTTGAGACATTGATGGACGTACTCAACTCCGGCTCTCACTGCTAGACAAGCAATAAAAGAGTGAACTGCATTCAGAAATCTCGATTTCATGTATAAGAACGGAGTAATATCGTCTGTCATCGTTACTCCGGTTTCTTCCCACAAGGGGCGATCGCTCGTAAACTTATCTTCGACTACAAATTGCCAGAATGGTTCTGTAACAATGGGAGCGCGATCGCGAACTTGTAGGAGTCTGTAGGGATGCTGATCATCCGACTCATGCTTTTGGGGCACAATTCGGTCTACTACAGTATTTGGAAATGCTGCCTGATTGATAAGATAGTCAGCGAATGCAGGATCAATTTGATCTGCATAAGTCAATACAGCATGCTGCAAGATAGTTCCATTTCTAGGCAAGTTGTCGCAGGATAGGGTAGTAAACGGTGCTATATCACGCTCTCGACGACGACGAAGCGCTTCAACGATAAACCCAATTGCAGTAGTCGGACGATCAGGACGGTTCAGATCATGCACGATCGACTCGTGACTCAGATCGAGGTTGAAATTTTGGTCGAGACAGTACCCTGCTTGAGTCACCGTCAGCGTAACAAGATGCAGAGAAGGTGAAGTCATTAACTCCAGCACATAGTCTTGCTCTGTTATCCCATCGACAATCTGATTGATTGAGCCAATGACCCTTGCCGACTCATGGATTTCATCGCCGCTATATCGATCAGTTGAGGTATACAGAAAGTTCTGCGGCTGCAAGGTTGCGATCGCGCTTCGGCTTTTGAGACTCACTCCACAGATGCCCCATCTTAGGTCTTGATATTGATTAGAAAGATGCTCATGAATGATACGGGCGAGATGTGCTCTGAAGAAACGACCTGGTCCAAAGTGGACAATTCCTGTATTTAAAGCTTTGCGATTGTAAGAGGGGGATTGGTTCCAAAGGTCGGCAACATTCTTGTTAAATGCTACTTCTGAGCTTTGAGACTCTGCGCTAGTACACGCAGACAAAGCATCCGGCGAAATGTGGCTTATCATAACATTTCTGAAGGTAGAACCTATATTTAGGTGTAAAAGTATTACTTGCAAAGAAACTCAGTGAAGCCAATCAGCTTTTGAGAAAATTACTATTTCTGAAATAGCAAATAGACTGCAAGAACTTTCTATCAACGAGATAGTCACTTCACTGCGTTAAACTAAAAAGACTTGAGATAAGTGTGCATCCTGATGATATTGACATCAATGCAGCATGCTCTCTACCGCTAGTCAAATTTCCTAAATCAAGAAAAAGGTTCCCTGTATACTAAGCTTTGTCACAAAGTGTTCTCTAAGCAGAACAGTTGACTGCGAATCAGTTCTGCTTTGGAATGGAATTTGAGGCGGATAAGCACAAAGAATAGCATCTATGAAGTGAGCCTTATGGCAGATGCAAGGTTTTAGGGTAAGTCAACATGCTTGAGTGTTTGTCTAACACCACGGTCACAGCATTGATGTGAAAAAACGCCCCCTTGCCGGAACGTGAGCCGTTATCAGCGTGGGAGCGTTCATGTCATTCAGAATGCTGTGTTTTAGCTTTGCCAAGCACCACTGCATTGGGGTTGTACTGCACATTCTGAAATTTCTGTCAGTGTTTCGTGCCCGAGCGTTGCAGAAGCGATCGCTGCGATCTCAAATTTAGGAGTGCGATCGGCATAAAGCAAGCCATTTGCTTCCTGGAAGGTGTCGGTCAACTGGGTATAACAGAATCCGCTAAACATTTCGACGCGGTTTACCACGTTCAGAAGCTTGTGATACCGCAGTTGTAGGTCGCACACATCTGAGGAACGATCGTAGCCCCAGGCTTTATCTGCTTGCGTATCAGTCGGGCGAGTGTAGGCAACGCCTCCAAACTCAGTCAGCATAATGGGTTGTCCTTGATGAGGATAGCCGTCTAGGGTAAGGATTCGACCACCAGGACGCTGGCTCTCAAACAGATCCGAAAGTTTTACTTCAGAACCATAGCGTTTTGCAAGACGATCAGGCTGACTATCATAGTCATGAATTGCCAGAATGTCTGTCGTGGTACTTTCCCAGCCATCGTTACCGATCACAGGACGAGTCGGGTCAAGCGTTTTTGTCAGATAGTAAAGTGCTTGCACATAGTGCCGTTGCGCTGCTGTTTCGGCAAGGTTGGGAACTCCCCAAGATTCATTAAAGGGCACCCAAGCAATAATACAGGGATGGCTACTGTCCCGATCGAGCACTTCTTCCCATTCTCGTGTAATGCGTTCGATCGCTTTGCGCGTAAATCGATAAGCACTTGGCATTTCTTCCCAGACTAAAAGTCCCATGACATCTGCCCAATACAAGAATCGAGGGTCTTCAATCTTTTGGTGCTTACGAACGCCGTTAAAGCCCATTCGCTTTGTGAGTTCAATGTCTAGGCGCAAGGCTTCATCAGACGGAGGAGTCATCAAGGTATCTGTCCAATATCCTTGATCCAAAACGAGCCGCAGATAATAAGGATGACCATTGAGCATAAAGCGATCGCGCTGAATACTCGCAGTTCGCATCGCCGTGTAGGATTTCACTTCATCGATCAAAAATCCTCCGCGCCAAAGCTGGATCTGAGCATTGATCAGCGTCGGCTTTTCAGGACTCCATAACAGTGCATTGCGATAGTCATCAATGCCAGGATCAGAAAGCGCAATCCGGCGATTGATGTCCTCATCTACAACCTCATACATATCGTTGACGAGAAGCCGATCGTCCACACTCAGACGAACTTTGATATACAGGTCATCGCATTTTGCACCTGCCATTGATGCTTCAAATCCGATTTCCCATCGCTCAAAATGGGGTGTCCAGCGAATTTTTGAGATGTAGGTTTCTGGTACACACTCGACCCAGACAGTTTGCCAAATTCCAGTTGTACGAGGATACCAAATGCTGTGAGGCTCTGGAAGCCAATCTTGTTTTCCTCTAGGTTTAGCGAGATCATGTGGGTCGTCTTGTGCTAAGACGGTCACGCGTTGAGTTGTTCCTGGTTTGAGAAAATCGGTGATGTCAAAGCTAAATGGGGTATGTCCGCCTTCATGACCGCCAATAAAGTGATCATTCACCCAAACAGAAGCTTCATAGTCAACTGCGCCAAAGTGGAGCAAGACTCTTTGATGATCGATCGGAACTTCAAATTCTCTTTCATACCAACAATAGGGATGAAAGTTAGTATCACCGATGCCGCTTCGCTCAGATTCAGGAGCAAAGGGAACTTCGATCGTGTGAGTCCATTCCGAAATGTCACTTGGGCGTTTCCAATTTCCTTGATCGTTGAAGGAGAATTTCCAGGAGCCATTGAGGTTTATCCACTGCGATCGCTGAAGTTGCGGACGAGGATAACCTGTTTCGAGTTGACGACAAATTGCGATCGGACTAGAGACAGAATGAGCGGTTGTGTCGAGGCTTTTACCGAGTAGTTTCATGGAAGATTGCTCCTTCAATTAGGAGAAGTTGCTCTTGGCTTCAATGCTTTTAAATAGCAAGACTAAAACCTAACATCAAAATTAATACTCTTGATGAAAGTTTACAGTTTGAATGACGATCTTTTTGATACATCAATTCAAAAGACATGATATATCCTAAGTCGAATTTAAAATTTTATTCAAAAAAGGCGATGTATTTTTTCTGGACCTATTCTGCTCAGATCAAGAGTACTTATGCTTATATTTTAGCTTAATTTAATTCATCCCTGGGGCAGAAGAAGTTTCAGAAATTAGCCCATTTCTTCTAGATTTGATGAGAGATATTAGTGTTCGACAACTACGAACGAGAGAAAATATCAGACAAAAAATCTATGAATTCATATCTGTTAAGAAGATGAAAATAAGCGATTTAGTCTTCTATTAGAAAAAGTTTTTATGTATTAAGAATGACCATTATTGTTTACATTAAGCGCTTAATTATTTATTGGTTTTCGAGTCTTTTTACCCTTTTAGATCAACCAATCTCATCTCTTTAGACAGAAGCAATTCAAATGCGTTCAATCTACTTTTGTTGAAGTAGTAATCATACTCTACTTAACCTTTTAAACCTCAAAGAATCTATGTCCTCATTTAACATAGGATTGGATGGCTATATTAGTTCAAGCCAGATAAGGCAAAAGCAACTTACAGATGCATTGAAAACAGATGCATTGAAAACAAAAGAATTTCAGGCTTCTAATTTTGATGTTTCTGAGGAAGATGCAGCTAATTTAAATACACCGGATCTGGTCTGTTTATCTCATTTACGTTGGGATTTTGTCTATCAACGTCCTCAGCATCTCCTGAGTCGCTGTGCATCCCAACGAAGAACTTTCTTTATTGAAGAACCGATCTTTAAATCGAGTGCATCTTGGCGATTGGAAACCAGCAGACGTGAGTGTGGTGTTTGGGTTGTTGTTCCCCATTTGCCTAAAGGGATGAGCCAAGAGATGGTTTCAGCAATGCTGCAAACCCTGATCGATGAGCTATTTGAAGAGTATAGTATTGCTGCACCAATTCTTTGGTACTATACCCCGATCGCACTATCATTCACTGAGCAGCTTGAGGCATGCTGTGTTGTCTATGACTGCATGGATGAGCTATCGGCATTCAAAGGAGCTTCTAAAACCCTGAGGGAATGGGAGACAAAGCTATTCAAGCGAGCCGATGTCGTTTTTACAGGAGGACAAAGCCTGTACGAAGCAAAACAACATCAGCATTCTAATCTTCATGCGTTTCCTAGCAGCATTGATGTCGCACATTTTGCTCAAGCAAAAAGCATTACCGTTGATCCCCCAGATCAAGCTTGTATTGTTCATCCTCGCTTAGGGTTTTATGGTGTAATCGATGAGCGCATGAACTTAGAGTTAGTCGATGGCATTGCTGAAGCTCGACCTGATTGGCAACTGGTATTCATTGGCCCCGTTGCGAAAATAGACTTAGACTCTCTTCCTCAGCGCCCTAATCTTTACTATTTAGGCAGTAAATCTTATCAAGAATTGCCGCACTATATTGCGAACTGGGATGTTGCCTTATTGCCTTTTGCCTTGAATGAATCAACTCAGTTCATCAGCCCAACCAAAACGCCAGAGTATCTGGCAGCAGGTAAGCCTGTCGTTTCGACTTCGATTCGTGATGTGATTCGTCCCTATGGTCAAGAAGGCTTCGTTCATATTGCCGATCGACTCGAGGACTTTATTGAAAAAATTGAGCTTGCGATGCAGCAGGGACAGCCTGAACACGTTGATGCTTTTCTGGCTCAAATGTCTTGGGATCAGACTTGGGCAGGAATGATGCAGCAAGTTGAGACTGTGATTTTGAATTCTCGGAGAATTTCTAATGTTTGACTATCTGATCGTGGGTGCTGGCTTTGCAGGAAGTGTAATTGCTGAGCGATTAGCAAGTCAGTCAGGTAAGAAAGTCCTGATTTGCGATCGCAGAAATCATATTGGGGGTAATGCTTACGATCATTACAATGATGCTGGTATTTTAGTTCACCGCTATGGGCCGCACATCTTTCATACCAATTCTCGCGACGTGTTTGACTATCTCTCGAACTTTACAGCGTGGCGACCGTATGAACATCGTGTTCTTGCAAGTGTTGATGGTTTGCTGCTTCCCATTCCTATCAATCTTGATACAATCAATAAGCTTTATGGGCTAAAGCTTACTTCATTTCAGGTCGAAGAGTTTTTTGCATCAGTTGCAGAGCAGAAAGACTATATTCGCACTTCTGAAGATGTGGTTGTGAGCAAGGTTGGGCGAGAACTCTATGAAAAATTCTTTCGTAACTATACCCGCAAACAGTGGGGTATGGATCCATCCGAACTAGATAAATCGGTGACTGCCAGAGTTCCAACTCGAACGAATCGCGACGACCGCTATTTCACCGATACCTATCAAGCAATGCCGCTGCATGGATTTACTCGCATGTTCGAGAACATGTTGACACATCCTAATATCAAGGTAATGCTGAATGTAGATTATCGGGAAATTCAGAAAGTAATTCCCTATCGAGAAATTGTTTATACCGGACCTGTTGACGAATTCTTTGACTATCGCTTTGGTAAGCTCCCTTATCGATCGCTTGAATTCAAACATGAAACACACGATAAGCCTCTTTTCCAATCCGCTCCGGTGATCAATTATCCAAACGAACATGCCTATACTCGGGTGACTGAGTTCAAGTACTTAACTGGACAAGAGCATCTTAAAACCAGTATTGTTTACGAGCTACCGCAGGCAGAAGGCGATCCCTACTACCCGGTTCCCCGTCCCGAAAATGCTGAAATTTACAAGAAATATAAAGCGATCGCAGATGCGACACCGAATGTCCATTTTGTAGGACGATTAGCAACTTATAAGTACTACAACATGGATCAAGTTGTTGCTCAAGCTTTGGCAACCTACGCGAAGCTTTCCAAGCGTTCGACCTGGCATCCTGAAGATGTGCAAGTTTCTCCAAAAGCACTTGCACCCGATCAGGATCTTTCTGCTACTAAGAAAAATGGCGGCAAAGCATTGACATCAACTTAAAGCTTAGCTACTTAGCCCGGTTCATCATTCTATTAACCTGGCAATCGAAGAGAATGCAGAAGTAAGGAGAGAATTGCTAGAATCGAGACATGAAGAAACCCGATGCTCGACTGCTGAATCCAACTACCCAAAATTACCTGAGACAACAAGCGATTCG
>NZ_JAFLCJ010000047.1:0-17956 GCF_017302695.1 Leptolyngbya sp. UWPOB_LEPTO1
CGAATCGCTTGTTGTCTCAGGTAATTTTGGGTAGTTGGATTCAGCAGTCGAGCATCGGGTTTCTTCATGTCTCGATTCTAGCAATTCTCTCCTTACTTCTGCATTCTCTTCGATTGCCAGGTTAATATGTTGCTGTAGAAAAGTTGAATCTACGTTAACGGTTAATCTTTCACAACTACTTTCACTGTTTTTATCCAGGTTAAAGCTGTTTAAGAAACCAACCGAATCTGTACTGTAACCAGAGTGTACGAGAGCATTGATGTGAAACCGCTTTAGAGAGGCTGTTTTCAACGATGTGTTTCTCTCATGCACCTAATGTATAAAAACCTAGAAAATTAAGCTTCCGAAAAAGCATCAATTTTACATACGGAAGTTTTTGTCATTTTTTAGATGGTGTGTCGGTATTCCTGCTTAAGAAGCTTCATAACAGCTAACAGCATTCCTCATTTACTCTTCTCAAGCCTCTAGCAGCTAAGCTCGACTTTATTCATTTGATGAGTAGAAAAGGTAGCACAATCAGAACAAGAATAATAGACTTGTTGGGAAATAGGTAATAATAGACAAGACCAACAGTATGCCGCCACATGCTTAACCTTGAACGCGCACTGAACCAGGATCGCCTGCTGCGAGCATTAACCGGGCTGAATCGAAACGCTTTTGATGCCTTGCTGCCCAGTCTCGAGCAAGCGTATGAAGCCAGTCGAATTGCGGCAAAGCCTGTGCGAAAACGAGCCAGAGGCGGCGGGCGCAAAGCAAGATTACAAAGTATCGAAGCGAAATTGTTCTACATCCTGTTTTACTTCAAATGCTACCCGACGTTTGATTTAGCAGGCATCTTGTTTGACCTTGACCGTTCACAGACGCATGAATGGATGCACGAATTACAGCCTGTGCTTGAGGCAGCTTTAGGACAGGAGATAGTGTTACCAGAGCGCAAGCTGCGGAGTATTGAAGCATTTCTGGAAATGTTTCCAGGAGTCGAGCGGGTGATGATTGATGGGACAGAGCGCCCAATTCAACGTCCGCAGAATTCAGAAGCCCAGACGCAGAACTACTCTGGCAAAAAGCGTCGTCAAACTCGCAAGCACCTAGCGGCAGTAGATCAATCTAAGCGAGTGTTAGTGTTGAGCCATGCCCGTGAGGGAAAGCTTCACGATAAACGATTTGAAACCGAAGAAGAGATTGCGTTTCACATTCCCGACGAGATTCCCATCGAAGTAGACCTAGGCTTTCAAGGCTTGCAATCTGAGTATACGAACATTCGCATTCCACACAAGAAGCCTAGAGGGGGTGAGCTAAGCAAGAAACAGAAGCAAGAAAATCGCAGTTTGAGCCAGTCGCGAGTCGTTTGTGAGAACGCTTTCGCAGGCATCAAGCGTTATGGTGCGGTCAGTGCAATTTATCGCACTTGCTTGCGTCACGCAGTGCTCGGATCAAGGATTTTGATGACCATTTGATGCTGACTGCCGCTGGATTATGGAATTTCTACTTGAAAGCTGCTTGATCTGATGACAGAAAGCTGAAATTGTCGGAGTTTCACTTTGAGGTAAAGTTATTCCCCAACAATTCTAATACTTCGGACAAATTTTGGGTGTCTTTTGAGGCTCAAGCACTGATTCAATCGTGAACTGGATTCTTTTTTCAAACTTAGGGGTAGGGCTAACTTTGAAAAAATAGCTCAATTCGGAAACCGTGGAGCCTGAAGCCTTGTGGAACTATTCAGAAAAATGTCCGAAGTATTGAGGTCTAGAACATTACCGATTCATGTTAGGGAAAGACAAATTTTGTAGCTTCAGTTACAGAAAATATTGTATAGTCATGAATAAAACAAATCACCATTATTCCCTGAGCTTATGATGACTAGCACAATTAATCCAAACGTTTCCCAAACGTTTGCCAAACATCAGGACAACATGATGGCTGCCCTTGCACGCCGTATCGAAGCTGCTCAAGCAGTCAATGATCTCCAATTGATGAAATTATTGGAGCAAGAAAGACAGCAGATTGCACCGACAGCCGCTCCACATCGAGATAGACGATCGCTCTCTTCTAGACTCAAAGCGTTCAAGCAGAGAGTTGCTGAGGTACTTTTCGGTGGCACAGAATTGCAAGTGTACCAATACGAACAAGGCAGCGACCAATGGTGGTACGCCTTTGACCCTCAGACTGGTGAGTGTGTTTATGCAGACTCCGAAGCAGAGCTACGCCTGTGGATTGAGCAGAACTATCAAGGCAGATAAGTGAAGCCATCCATACACTCGATCAAGTGAGTCGGGATGCGGACTTCAGATAGAAATTATTGCTTCGGCAGTAGACCTAGATTTTTGCCAAAAAACCTGTCTAGCCAACGATCGGGCAGTGCCAATGGTAACAACCAATTGCGAATTGGATGAGGAACGATCGCATATACCCATAAGGCGCGGTTTTTATCCTCATAGAAAGAAGTCTCAGTTACGTCTAGCTTCAATCTTGGGTTGAGACAATTCGCGCAATCAACGCTAACAAAGTTAGCGCAGGTGAGACAGGGAAGTGCGATCGCATTGTGATCCGAGTTAGTCCAAGTCAGTCCTTTTTTAGTCCAGAGTTTTAGTCTTGATTCAGTCTCACGCTTGAAGCATTATATAGAGAGGATTTCAAAACTAGAAGAATATTGGTTATCTGCGTGATGGACAGAGTACCGAGAGCGAAAATCCCTGAAACTCAGCCAAAACAGCGATTTTCCTGATGAAGCCTTTCTACGTAAAAGTTTGAGGGTGGTGCGCTACCACTGCACTAAACCGCTTAAAAATGGCTAAAGCCGTTATAGGGCAATGGGTTTAGGGTGCTGCACTAAATTCGACGTACAAGATCAGAATGTCCCTGTGGAGGGCATTTAGCCAGAGATCGCTCCGTTTGAGGAACAGACTTTCTTGTCCTGTAAGGCTTTGAGCATTCCAGCGATCGCCTGATTGAGGAACTAAAACCGATGGGGACTCCCCCCTAACTTTTTCAATTCGATAAAAACGGCGTTTCAGCCCATAGTATTTTCGCGTCAAAATCCTCTCAAACGATTGGCGAGAAAGGATTTAAGCCTATAGTGTTTCGAGGGATAACCCCGCTCATTTTCGAGCAGGATAGCTACATCCTCAGCACTGAGGAGATGGAATGCAACATCTCAACTTATTCCACATGGAATGAGTTTCACAGCCTCAGTATTGAAGAGATGGAGGACGGGAGCCACATACCGGAGCCGTTTACCGGCTCGATCAAGAACGCTCGACGATCGCTACGAGAGAATCAACCTCATGTGGTAACAGCGTGATTTCACTTTTGAATTGATTCCGATAGCCTGAAAGTCTTTGCGCCAGAGCAGGATTTTTCTCGCCAAGTAGTTCGACGAGCCGTACCACTTCTGAACCATCCAAGCGAAGGTTCCCAGTGCGATTCTGATGGAGCGATCGGAAATCGGTGAGCTTTCTCAACAATGCCGATTTTGCAGTTTTGGCTCGTGCAGCTTCAAGGTCAAGCGATCTCTCTTGCAGAAGAGTTTCGAGGGAAAGATTCATGATGATTAATTCATTTGATCCCTCCTGTTGTGACATCAAAGAATTCAGTTTTTTGACTGCCTCATGCTTATTGTCCAAAAAAGTCAAATTACAGCGCGCGCACGATCTTCGATAGCATCGCCGTTACTTCATCAATTGCGGCTGCACTGTATTTCCCAGATCCCCTATAGTATTTTTGTTCAAATGATTTGCTCAGAATTCGGCTTCTATCCTTACTCAATCGGCATTTGAAGCGAACGGGGAACGGCTCAAAATCAGCTTTGCCACGGAGTCGAGTTGCGATCGTAAAAGGAATTTCTAGATCAATTTTGAACGTCGTTTTCGGATCGAGTTCCAACAGGGTGCAAATGCGCCGCCACTCACGGTAAGCAGGGCTAAGGTGCAAGTTCTTAGCAACTTTCGCCTTACCTTCGGGTGTTTTTGCACCCGTTGAGTGTTGCCACGGCTGCCAGTCGTGAATATTATGCGATTGGCTCGAATGCGGACGATGCTTGATTTTGATGCGATTCTTATTCCGTGGCATCCGTTCAACTCCAAACTATTTTTAATTTATTTAGAACACCCGTACTCTATTAGTTTGAACGATTTTTGGCAAAAGGAGAGCTAAAATCGAGCGCTATAGTTTGAATATGAACAATTCTGAAAAATATGGATATCCTAAAGCACCTTGATTCCCTGAAGGATTTGAAGCTTGCCAATGCTTATGCCGACAGCGTGAGCAGATCGATCGACTTAACAGGCGATCCGAGAGTAGGGATTCGTGCCACAAAAGATCCCGGTTTCGGCGCGGCAACGTCTCTCATGATTTGCAAAGGCAATCTTGTTGAAGGATCAAAAGAACTCGCTGGCTATCTCGGAGCAGTTGACGATCGCGTTCGCGAGATGGAAGAGGACTTTTCTAAAGCCTCCGTTCGAGCGCTGACGGTGCAATTGGTTGTCATGGAATCCTTAACCCTGCAACTCACCAATCTTGCTGCGATGAATTTGAAACAGCCTCAAATCGCACAGTCATTGTTTGAACTCGCGTTTAAGGCATCAAATTCATGCCGAAAGCTGATTCTAGCGATCGACACCATCAAAAATCCGAAGAAACCGACGCAATTTATTAAAAATTACGTTGACAAGCAACTCAATCAGTTAGGGGGAATTCATGGCGGGGAGATGGACTCAGGAACGGCGAGAGCGACAACAGCAGATGATGCTGACGCTCAAACCGTGGCTCAAATCAACGGGAGCCAAAACCCAAGCTGGGAAACGTCGAGTCAGTCAGAACCGACTGAAAACCGGGAAGTAATCCCAGTGGTATGTCGAAATCCAGCAAACGATCGCACAAGCCGATCGCGTGGCAAGAGAAATTCTCAGTCGGTTGGATGATCAAACAAGCTGACAATCGATTGCCAATCATTCTTCACACAAAAAATCCCGCTACAAGGACGGGACACCACAAATGGCAATGATCTTTTGTTCAACTTTCCCAAATTTCGCGATTTTTGCGACGCGATCGCGGAAGGTACGATCGTTCTTGAACTGGATGCCGTGACTTTGCCTTTTTTATAAGTTCTGCAAATTCTTCAATCGCATAATTACGATCGTTCTATGAACCGGATGCTACCTGCTCGTGGGGTGGCTTTTTATTTTTGGGAGCGCGATCGCACTCCTGCACTTAATCAATGAAGTCAGTCAATCCAACCACTTCAGGCACGAAGCCTGGGGACGCAGGCTTAACTAATCAAGATTATATTTCTCTGTTCACGGGCACTCTACGTTTGACATATCAGGTTGTGAGGTCAGACGGGAATGAAGCGGGCTATGCTCACGTTAGGTTGGCTCTGTCGAAGCATGGTTGCACTGTTGGGTGAAACTATCGTCGAGACTGCTCGCGTTCAGGCACAAGTCATTCCCGATGGCACCTTGCCAACTGCAGTCACAACGCCTAACAATCTCGACTTCATGATCGATGGAGGTACTCGATCGGGCAACAATCTATTTCATAGCTTCAGCCAACTCTCCATTCCCACAGGTGGCTCTGCTCTCTTCAACAACGCTACAGATGTCCAGACCATCTTCGCCCGCGTTACCGGAGGCGGCGCTTCCAATATTGATGGACTCCTCAAAGCCAATGGCACTGCGAGTCTGTTTCTGCTTAATCCCAACGGCATTCTATTTGGAGTCAATGCACAGTTGAATATTGGTGGTTCCTTTATCGGAACGACTGGCAATAGCATCCAATTTGCCGATGGAACGGAGTTTAGTGCAGTCAAGCCTAGTAGTCCGCCCTTGTTAACGATGAGCGCGCCCATTGGTGTACAGTTCGGCGCAACCTCAAGCAGTATTCGGGTCCAAGGACAAGGGCACAATCTTCTGCATCCACCCACATTCACAAGCTCTGTCACGCGTGATCCAAATCTTGCAGGACTAAAGGTTCCACCAGGACAAAAATTAGTCCTGCTCGGCAATGGAGTATTTTTGGATGGAGGAGTTCTCATTGCTGAAAGTGGACAGTTGGAATTAGGAAGTGTAAGCACAGGTACGATCAAGTTCAACACCGCAACTCCCAACTGGGAATTCAACTATAATGCTGTTCCTAGTTTTTCAGACATTGCTCTCACTCGTGCTGCACTGATTGATGCAAGTGGCAACCCGAGTGGATCAATTCATTTACAAGGGAAAGGCATTCGGATTCAAGAAAGTTCTGCCGTATTTATTCAGCACCAGGGACAACAAGCTGCGGGTCGGATTAAAGTCGATGCAGACGTATTAGAAATCAACGGAGCCTTGCCGAAGAAAGATCAAAGTTTGATTCTGTCAGAAAATATCGGCAGTAGCCACGGAGCAGATATTGATGTGTCGGCAAGACAAGTTGTAACCCGAGAGGGCAGCGCCATTTTCTCGACGACTTACAAAAATGGAGGCAGCGGTGGCAATATTGTCGTGAATGCAACCGACTCTATCCTGGCTTCTGGATTCGCTGCCTTCGATCCATCCCGTGCAGGCGGAGTTCTGACGCGAACCTACATCGGCGGCGGTCGCAGTGGAAACACAACGGTAACGACCTCTAATTTATCGGTGAGAGAAGGAGCTGGAATTACATCGCTTGTGTTGGGCGGTGCTCGGGGCGGAAATGTGCAGGTCAGCGCCGATACAATCTCCCTGTTTGGTGAAAATTCCGGTACTGCTGGAGGCTCCAATATTGTCTCAACGACACTGTTTGGTGGAGATGCTGGCTCAATTTTGATCGACACAAAACAGCTACTTCTAGGAGCTTCAGGACTCATTTCTGCGAGTACGTCTGGAGCTGGCAATGCGGGTAGCCTCACTGTTCATGCCAGTGAATTCATTGATATCGATGGGTCTGGCTCAGTTGTAAGCCAGCGAAGCCGGATTACAGCTTCAGGACAACTCTTACCTCCCACGTTTAGACGAATTTACGGATTACCAGCGTTACCAACTGGCAATGGTGGAAACTTAGCGATTACTTCACCCAACATTCGGGTCAGGAATCAAGGATACATTGCGGCTGAGAATGTAGGCAGTGGAGATGCTGGACGCTTGCAAATTCAAGCCAACTCGATTGAGTTAGACAATCAAGGTCAAATTAGAACTGCCACTGCGGTTGGTAATGGGGGTAACTTGGAGATCACAACGCGCGATCTACTACTCATGCGCCACCAAAGCCTGATTAGTGCCAGAGCTAGCCAATTTGGAAATGGCGGTAATATCATTCTGAATGCTCCGATCGCTGTTGGCCTAGAAAATAGTGATATTGTCGCCAATGCTGAGAAGGGACGAGGTGGAAACATTCAAATCACCACTCAGGGCATGATTGGGTTGCAGTATCGCGATCGCTTAACCCCAGAAAACGACATTACGGCTAGTTCTGAATTCGGCGTGAATGGCACCGTTGAAGTCAACAATGTGGGAGTTGACCCGAACTCTGGCTTAGTCGAGTTATCCACCACACTGATTGATTCAAATCAACAAGTCACTGCTGCCTGTTCCGGTACTCAAAGCAGTAGTTTTGTGATTACAGGACGTGGTGGGATTCCTCAAAATCCAACTCAGAACGTGCCCCACGATCGTGCTTGGAACGATATGCGTGATCTTTCGGCTTTTCACAAAACCGCGATCGCGCCAGTTCCAACTCAGACTGCCATGCTCGTAGAAGCAACAACTTGGTATCGCCATCCCCAAACCGGGAAGGTCGAATTAGTTGCAGCCCAACCGGCAAAGACTTCTTCAACAGTGACTTGTGCTGCAAAATATTGAATCAAGCGCGATCTCAGATGAGCTCATAGCCTAAAACGAGCAGCGCATTGCCCGTTTAGAATTCCCTACACTCAGCGATCGCACTCGGAGCCATAGAGGACTTTTCCTGATTCATCTGGAGAAAATCTTACGCACCATTCCCCATCCGCCAGCCAGATACGCAACGGATGGTGAACAAACTTACCGTAGATGAAGGCGAGAACCACGATAACCAGGGATGAAATCACGACCCCTTGAACCACTTTCAACGGGCGGGCTGTCCATTGATTTTCCATTGGCGCAAATCTTGAGGGACGGGCTTAGGATTCCCAGACGTGGAGTTCGTCGAGTGCGGACTTCTAATCTCTAATCAAGTGCGTATTAGAACCACGCTATAAGACTTCCAGCTATTAAAATCAGCTTCTAACACACAAAGAGACATGGTATCAAATCGGTATTCATAACTTTTTACTGGGATTTCTTCCCTTAAGAAGCTGTGAATACGCTTTGATATCGCGTTCCATCCTATTCAGTTGTGTTTCGGTTTTAGGGGTAATTTGGGGTAATGTTTTTCCCTGACCTTTGAAACCTATGGCTCAGGCGAGATTTGAACTTGCGACCTTGGGCTTATGAGTCCTCAAAAGAAGCTAATAAATATAAGGCTTTCAGCATTTATTAAATTTTATTACCCTCAATTTACCCCCGACTACTTTATTCATAGGGTTAAATTTTAAAGAGAAAAAACGTCATTCCGTCATCTCGAATTGGCAACCCATAATTGCATCAGTATTTTTAGCCATTGACAGTGCATGTCAAATGAACATCAATTGTCAGTTGATTCAGAGATTTGCTAACTTCTGATTTTCTGGATCGCAGCCAACACGGCAGTTTCGCGGAAGACCCTTGAGGCACTGAGTCATCTGTTGTTTCTGAAGCTTTGGCTGTGGACCAAGAGTATCGTGGATTATTGCTTACAAAAGAAGATTGGCAGCAATTGCGACACTCTTCTTCACAAGACCAAAGTGACCGTGAATAGGCATTTCTTACTTAATTGTAGGTAAGAGATTGGGTGCTTGCGTTACGACACTTTAGGTATGAGAGAATTGCACTTTTCTGCAATCTAAACTGTTGATTCATCCGAGAGAATTAGCACAAAGCGGTAGCGAGATCATAAGCGATCGCGCTTATCGTTAAATGTAATCTTCTAAAACAACTTGTGAATCAAGCCGTTTTAGATCTCTCAACTTGTAAACTCATCGTGTTTGAGATTGTTTGTGTTTTGGCTTTAGTCGGCTTGAGCGTCTCCTATTTCAGGATGCGTCATGCTTGGCTATGGTGGTCGCAGCGACAATTTCTGAGATCGCATGAAGAAGCTGAAATCATTCGAGATCGCTTATTACAGCAGTCATTCACGATGCGACGAGGCCTAGAGAGTGCACTGATTGATACTCATGATTCATCGCTCAAAGCTTGTCTAGAGCAATTTAATCTGTTTCATCAATCGCTGAATGCACTTAGCGATCGCTTATCTCCACCTTACATTGAAGATAATCTGCTCCTCGCGATTACCCACCTCCTGAATTCCTGGAAATCGAAACAGACCGGTCTGACGATCGAATTTGAACATCCGTCCGTTTGGCATCAAGCCACGCATCCTAGTGATGCATTCCTTCTTGAGGCGATCAATGAACTATTACGAATCATTACTGTCAACGTGTTGACAGCGAAAGTGATTTTTGTCAGTCTCAATAATGTGAATCACCAAGTCAATTTAGAGATCCGTATTCCCAATACTGAAACGCTCAATATTCGTGCAGATCTGAAGCATCTGACTCAAGCGATGCATTTCTTAGTTGGAGGACATTGTTCCTTTTCTTACCAACAGCAAACGCTCACTTGGCACTATCGACAGCAACGCTCCACTGCATTCGCACCACCGACCTGCAAGGACTGAGTTATGCACTACCCTAGAATTTTGATTATTGATGACCATCCACTTGTCCTCGACGCAACGCTCGGCGCGCTGCGTCGAGCTTATCCAGATGCAGATGTGATTGTCGCGCAAGTCAGCCAAGAAGCACTGGAAAAAGCCCAAAGTCTGAAACCAGATGTCGCGATCGTGGATTTGTCAATGCCGAGATCGATCGGGGAAAAACCGCAAGCAGAAACTGGACTACAATTGCTCAAAGATTTGATGCAAGGGAACAATTGCTTAAATATTGTGGTGCAAAGTGCTGATCCGAGACCCCTAATTCGCCTGAAATCTTTGATTAATGACCACGAAGGTGGGTTTACGATCGCAGATAAGCAATTGTCCAGTGAAGCAATGCTCCGACAAGTCGAATTAGCCTTGCAAGGGCTATCAGTCACCTCGCGAGAAATGCGTATTGGATTAGAAATGAAAGCAGATTGGTTAACCCTTTTGCAATTCGCCTTTGTAGAAGGCTTGACTGATAGTGCCATTTCAGAGCGCATGAATGTGGCAGAGCGCACAGTGCGGCACTATTGGACGAAAATTCAAGATGCCTTGGAAGTCTATCCAGAAAAAGGGAAAAACATTCGGATTCAAACCGAGATGCGAGCCAGAGAAATGGGGTTACTAGATTGATGGGGATTTCACTGCGACGATGGCTTTTCAGTGAACTGAAAGCTTGGAAGTCAGCTTTGATCCCAGGCATTTTGGTGATTGCGGTAGTTCTGGGGATCAGAGCTTGCGGATGGTTACAGCCTCTAGAATGGATGGCACTCGATAGCTTGATGCGGCATCGTCCTGCGGAAGCGATCGATGAACGAGTCGTTTTGGTGATGATCGATGACGAAGATATTGAACAGTTGAAAACCTATCCGATCTCCGATCGCGAAATTACAGCAACGATCACCAAATTACAAAGCTATCAACCGAGTGCGATCGCGATCGATTTCTATCGAGACTTGCCGGTTGAACCGGGACATCAAGAGCTAATCAAGGCGTTTCAAACCTATAGGAATCTGTTTGCGATCGAGCAACTGCCCTTTGGCAATAACACGGCGATCGCGCCGCCAAAAGGACTGGCAGCCGAGCAAGTTGGGTTTGCCAGTCTCCCTTTAGATGAAGATGGACATGTCCGGCGGCATCTGATTGGATCGATCGATCCGAGATATGCCAACAGTCCGGAAGCGGGCAATCACTATAAACTCTCGATCGCCACTCGATTGGCGATGTATTTCCTCAAAACGAAAGGGATCAGCGATGATATGGGCATCGCTGATCCAGAAACTCTGCGATTTGGCACGGTGGAATTGCCAAGAGTGCATCCCAACACAGGCGCATACATCGGAGTCGGTTCAGGTGGCCCACAGGTCTTAATCAACTATCGCAGTGGTTTGAGTCCTTTTCGAGTGTTGTCTCTGCGTCAAGTACGGCAAAATCAGTTTCAACCGGATTGGATTCGGGACAAGGTGATTTTGATTGGAGTCAATGGCAGTGGGGTGAAAGATTTTGTCAATGTTGCTGCCGTTCCATTTGTCAACTCTGCTTTGTATCCCGGTGTGAAAGTTCACGCGCATTCAGTCAGTCAGATTTTAGCGGCGGTGTTGAATGGGCGACCCTTCTTACAGGCTTGGAATGATTGGGCAGAGTATCTCTGGATCATCGGTTGGGGCATCTTGGGAATCGGGATTGGGCGGAAGTTACAAGCGCCGTGGCAGATTGTACTCGCCGTGATGCTGGTTGGCATTGTGCTGGTTGGCATGAGCTATCTCTTGCTTCTAGTCGGGATGTGGATTCCTTTAGTCCCAGTGCTGATCGTGTTTTTGTTCAATGGGGCGGGACTAGCAGCCGGATTGCTATACCGCACAAAGCAAGAATTAGAAGCACAAGATGCGATTCGGCAAGCTGCTTTAGAACAGGTATTTAATTCCATTCATAATCGTCCCCTGCAGCAGTTAAGTTTTATGATGAGGCGGCTGCAAGATCAGCCGATGCCGACTGAGGAAGTGCTGCAAAATTTAGAGCAGATTGATAAAGAATTGCGATCGCTGCGGCATGACATTGGGCGGATTGCTCAAAAGCAAGAAGATCAAATTCGCGTCGGGAATGAGTTACTTGATTTGCATCTGCCATTGAATGAGCTATTGCAGATGGTTTGTAGTACGACCTTGCAGCGATTTGAGGAGTTTCCCACGTTTAAGAATTTGAAAGTGCGGTTGATTGATATTCCATCAAGCCCCGCGCAAATCATTCAAGAGCAAGGACTGTCGATCGCACAAAAAGATTGGCTCTGTCGATTTTTAGAAGAAGCGATTTGTAATGTCGGCAAACATGGCATTGATGTGACGAGAATTGAAGTGTTTTGCGGGAAAGAGTATAAATATCAAGTGATTCGTGTCGCGGATAATGGGATCAATCAACCCAAACCGAAGCAACTGAAATTGCGCGATCGCACTCGCATTAGTGGTACTCAGACGGCGAAGAAGTTAGAAAGACAACTCAGAGGTGTCTTTAGACGGGCGCAGAATCAGCCTCAAGGCATGATTTGTGAATTGCGGTGGAAAGCGAAGCGCGAATGAAGCCGGACAGTCAATTTGACAGATTTCGGCATTCGATTTGGCTTTTACTAACCTGTCTTCTGCGGCTCAATTCTCATATGGTTAGGATGAATCATTCGCAAGGTATAAATTATGAAACACTTAAAATCACATTGCCGCATTTTAGGGTTAGCCATGTGTTTTTCCCTATTCGCTACAACGGCAGCATGGGCGAAATTTAATCCAAGGAATCCGACCCTGCCGATTGGGCCGATGACGACGGGCGGCCCGCGCGGTTGTGCAGCGGGAAGTCCCCTTGCCTTTACTGCTTTAGTCCCCGTGAACATCATTGCCGAAATCACGGCTGATCAAGCGGTGGTGGCATGGTATTCACCCGATCGTGATCCCTATCGTGTGACTTTAAAGCTTTATGAGGCAGTACCGCCAGGAACGGCTCAGACACGTTGGAAATTGGTGAAGCAGGTGGCTGAATTTGAGAATAAGGCAGGGATGAAGTTCTATCGATTACCTGCGGAACTCTTACAACCGGGTAAGGTTTACACTTGGCAAGCGGTGCTTGAATGTGTTCCGGGCTATCCATCTGGGGATGCGATCGCGGAGGCTGAGGTTCAGGTCATTGCAAAGCCGCATGAGCCAAAGGAGAATGCGCGCTCCATAGAATATAGCTTATGGTACAGTGCCTTAGCGGAGGCAGAGCATTCTAAAGAGCTTCAGTTAAAGTTACTGAGGGATTTGATTACTTATGAGGAATTGCATTCTCCGCATTCTCCCGCGCCGAAACAAGGGCTTAAACGGAGTGAAATGCTGAAAAAGATCTTAGAAACACTGAGTCGTTAAATATACTGCGCTCAACGAGCAAAGAACTTGGCGTTGAGCGCAGTTGCACCTCAGTTACAACCAATTGCCGACCAAGATTAGGGCAGACCAATATCCAGGATGTGTCCCACCTGCAATTAACTCTTGCTGTGCTAGCTGGATCGCTTTCGCTTTACTTACTCCAGGTTGTCTGAGATTGTGATAGAACTCTTGCACGATCGTGGCCGCTTTTTCGTCATTGATAAACCAGAGGGAGGCTAAGGCACTTTTTACGCCCGCTTGGATGGCGACTCCAGCAAGTCCTAGGATGGCGCGATCGTCGCCAGTACCGGTTTGGCAGGCGGTGAGCATCAAGAGTTCGATCGGGGTGCGAGTGTTGGAGCGTTCGCGTAAGATCTCTTCAAATTCGACGATCGTTAAGCGTTGTCCATCTCCAGTGACGAGAAAGGTATCTTGAGGATCGGCTCCGAACTGTCCATGAGTGGTGAAGTGAATGATTGGGTAAGGATAAGTTTTAATCAGATCTCTGATGTTGTCCTTGCGAAAGTCAAATCGTTGACTGCCAGGAAGCTCGGTGAGGACGGATTGCAACTCATCATCCGCATAGTCTAATGCTGGATAAATTTTATTGTTTGGCAGTGTGATGGCTTCTGTGACTCCTAATGCGAGTGCCCGTAGATTGGAACGATCGAAGGGGGTAACATCGATCGAACTGAGACTAGGTGCAGTGACGATCATGTATTTCTGAATTAAATATTGCTGTCCATCATGTAAGGCAGCCATTGGAATACTTCTTAAGAGTCCATCTTGGACAAACAGTAAGGTGTCGATATCTGTGAGGTAAGATGCAATGGGTTTAATCAAGTCTTTATAGAGGGATTGCGCGATGGTTGGATTGAATCCATCTCTGGCGCTAACTTGTTCTAATCCCTGCCGAAATTCCGTGATTTTCTTTCTCATTTCTTCCTCTTCGATCGGGACAGAAACGGTGCGCGGTTCTTGATTGGGCAGGCTGAGAACTACAATCAGTTGCTTGGGCAGAAGAATGTGATTGAGAATTGCGGTTTTGCGGTTTTGGGTTGAATTGGCGACGATTTGTTGAATCAGATCGATTCGGGCTTGTTCGGTGGTGACAGTGTTGGGAGAGCGTCTAATTTCGGCAATCACACAGTCGTTGCCGAAGTAGTTTTGCAGTTCTGCGAGTCGGAGGGATTCGATCGTGGTTAGAACTCGTGCAATGGTTTCTCTCGATTGTACAGGTTGAGAAGGTTCGGTTTTTTGTTGCTTCAGTTGACTGACCGTCACTTCCGGTTTGACTCTTAAGGCGATTAGTTCGCGATATACAGGTTCTACGGCTTTGCGGAAATCAAATTGTAAGTCTGCATTGGTACTCAGGATGTCACTGCGGATTTCTTCGAGGGTTTGCACAGCTCTTTCGTAGGCTGCGATCGCAGGTTTAGTATTTTTAGTTTCTTTCAGGAGTCGCCCAATCTGCCATTCCCAGAGGTACAAACTATCTTTTGCATCTTTTCTCTGGTCGGCTGCCAGGACAGCATATCGAGTCCATTTGAGTGCGTCTTCAAATTGTCCGCGTCTTTCATAGAGCATTCCAAGTTCGCCTAATGCGAAGGATTTTGCCCGATCGTCTTGGAGTTGGTTGGACAGTGTGATCGCGCTTTTCAACAGGGTTTCAGCTTGGATAGGATCTTCTGAATATTTTGCTAGATCGATGGTTGCATAAATGCGGGATCGATCTTGTGGGACTTGTTCGAGGAGTGGGATCGCGCTTTGAAGGAGTGAGGATGCTAGGGGATCTTTATTTCTGATGTAAATGGGGATTAAGCTTAAGAGCGATCGTACTTCTCCTGAGTAATCTCGTTGAGCTTGAGCGAGGGCGCGACTTTCTTCTAGGTTTTTAATTGCTTTGTTCTCATCATCTTTTGCCGTTTGGGTCAGTCGATCAGCTTCAGTTTGGGTTGTGAATTCGCTGGTTGAGATGCGAGGGGCGCGGGCTTCAGCAGATTCGGCACGGCGATAGGAGAGTCTAGCACGACTGAGATAGGCATTGGCGAGTCCGTTGAGGGCAGAGATGCGATAGGAGGGATTGGTTTGTGTGAGTTCTAGGGTTTTGTTCAGGTAGTTGATCGCGGGGTTAAAATCTCCGGTCAAACGATAGGCATCTCCTAGACTTCCATATGCGGCGGCGAGGATGTTGTTTTCTTTGAGTTGTTGTGCGAGTTGGACGGCACTATGATTCGTACATTCTCCTTTACTTTCTGGGGCGCAGAGGAGTGCGATCGCTTGTCGGGGTTGTCCAATGCTGCTGTAGATTTGGGCTTGTTCGATCAGGGCGCGGCTGAGCTTGGGTAGATTACTATCGCGTCGATAGTGTTCAATTAATTGTCCCCAGGTTGTGATGGCTTCGCCATTTTCATTGGCTTGCTGGGAGGCTCTGGCGATGTTTTCGAGGACGATCGCTCGATTAGTTGGATCTTTGCTGTAGGCAGGAAGTGCTGTTTTCCAGGTTTTGATCGCTTCTGAGTATTGTTTGGCTTCATACTGGGTGATTCCCTGGCGGACAAGTTGAGCGGGATCAATTGGGTGTGCGACTTGTCCGAGGAGGGTGATACTGATGAGACTTCCAGTAAAGAGGAGAACGAGCCAGCGATGCAGTCGAAACCGGGGACGAAACTTCATTCGATGCACTCCACAGTATTAAATAGATACTTAGCTTTCTAAAGCAAATATTACTGGCTTCGGCTTGTGCTGTCAGCTTGTTTGACATTATTGTTTGAATTAAATAATTCTCAGAGGTGCGATCGATGCTAAAAATCATCGGGTTACTAGGAATTTTTAGTACGCTCGCTAATGACTTCGATTCCTGCGATCGCGCAAGTGACGAGTGATGGTTCGACGGGTACGATCGTGACTCCGAGTGGAGCAGTTTTTGATATTACAGGTGGGACGACGGTTGGGGGCCGGAATTTATTTCATAGTTTCGAGCGTTTTGATGTTCCGACTTTGGGTGAAGCAAATTTTCTCAATGATGCGGGGATTGTCAATATCTTTTCGCGGGTGACGGGTGGAAAGGTTTCAGAGATTGATGGGGTTTTGCGATCGCAAGGGTCTGCTAATCTTTTTTTGATGAATCCGAGTGGGATTATCTTTGGGCAGAATGCGAGTTTGGATGTGAAAGGGTCGTTTGTTGCGACGACAGCAAGCGGGATTCAATTCGGCGATCGTGGAACGTTTAGTTCATTTGTTTCTCCGGTTGCTAATGTGCTAACGGTTGATCCTTCAGCATTTTTGTTTGGGCAAGCACCTAGTGCGATCGTGAATCGATCGATCAACACAACAGGAGCGACAAGTCCTTTAGAGATTCCCGCAGATGGTTTGAGAGTTTTAGATGGCAAAAGCTTTGTCCTACTTGGAGGCAATATCGATATTGATGGGGGAAAAATTAGTGCTTTAGGAGGACGGGTCGAACTCGGAGGATTGGCAGAAGCGGGAACGGTTGGATTAGAGATCAAAAATGATCAGCTTAGACTAAGTTTTCCGAGCGATCGTGTGTTGTCTAATCTGACTTTAGCCAAGGATGCGCGAGTAGCGGTAAGAGGAGCAGGGGGAGGAGAGATTGTTGTAAATACGAATCTCTTTACTGCTACTGATGGAGGACGATTGACAAATGGTACTGAAGGGGCAGGAGATGCTGGAGATACGATCGTCAATGCGAATGTTTTTAGTGCGATCGGGCAGGGTGTTAGTGGGAATAGAGCGGGACTTTACAATAATACGTTTGGATCTGGTCGATCGGGAAATATTATTGTTACAGCGAACCAGTTCGTTGTAAAAGATGGTGCTGTAGTTGTCACCGAGAGTGGGCAATCATCTTTAGATGCCGATAAGGCATTTGGTAATGCTGGAAGCATTTTTCTAACGATTGCTGATTTGCTCGAAGCTGATGGCTTATGGCCGACAAGCAACGGGTTTCTAACGCTAATTTCAGCAACAACCTATAGCCGTGGAAATGGTGGAAATATTGATATCAAAGCGAGAGATCTTAGAGTTTTAAATGGTACTCAACTCATCTCTTCGACTTTTGGACGTGGCGACGCAGGCAACATATCAATAACTGTGAGAGATGCAGCAACATTTGATGGAGTTGGAAATAATGGAGTATCGAGTATTGTAGGCAGTCAGGTTGCTGCATCTGGAACAGGGAGAGGCGGGAGATTAACCCTAAGTTCTGGTTCTCTAACGGTCAAGAATGGTGCATCCTTAAACTCTGCTACGTTTGGACGTGGGGATGCTGGAGATGTATCACTAACCGTGAGAGATGCAGCAACTTTTGATGGAGTTGGAAGTAATGGAACTCGTAGTAGTGCAGGAAGTACCGTCAATCCAACCGGAGAGGGCAAAGGAGGAACGCTAACAGTGAATGCAGGTTCTCTGGTTGTCAGCAATGGCGCTCAACTCACTTCTGCTACTTTTGGACGTGGAGATGCTGGGGATGTCGCTCTGATTGTGAGGGATACAGCAACCTTTGATGGAGTCGGAAGTAATGGAGTTTCTAGCATTGCAGGAAGTACTGTAGAACAAACTGGAGAGGGCAAGGGAGGAACGCTAACAGTGAATGCAGGTTCTCTAACTGTTAGCAATGGCGCTCAACTCACTTCTGCTACGTTTGGACGTGGAGATGCTGGGGATGTCGCTCTGATTGTGAGGGATACAGCAACCTTTGATGGAGTCGGAAGTAATGGATTCTCAAGTAGTGCAGGAAGTACAATGAACGCTGTCGATGTAGGTAGAAGAGGTGGGATATC
>NZ_JAFLCJ010000048.1:0-17107 GCF_017302695.1 Leptolyngbya sp. UWPOB_LEPTO1
AATAATGTGAACACGAAAGAATCAAAAGCATGAATCGAATCTAGATCAAAAAAGTTAGTAGAATTGAGATCTAGAACTGTAGCTTATTCACTATCTATTTTTTGTCCAACCCTACGGGTCCATCTCAGTAGAAGTTCTGTATTTTAAGAAGGCTCTGAAGTCTAGCAGTATCTAAAGACTTATTATTAACATCACCTCTCTTTCTATAAAACTGAGATTCAATCTCAGATAAACTCTCAATTCTTAAAGCTTTTCTTAGGAGCTTTGCTTTATCCTGAGCTTCGCTTTTTATAGAACTTTTGAAGCTTCTGATATCATAATCATTACTCCACAAGTCACTTAGTTGATTATATTTATACTGAAAATCAGGAATCCCTTCATAAAAATCAGATTCCATATTTTGAATTTCGTTAAGCTTTCTATTCCAAAAATCTGTCAATTCATTATTAGTAACTTGAACTTTATTTTGAAAGCTCTCAATATTAGCTTTTGCTTTTTCTACAATTCTTGAGACGTTTGCTATCTTAGAAAGAAGAAACCTATAGAAAAATTGCTGTATCTCTTCCACGCTAGAGCGAAAATACTCGACTTTATGGCTATGGATTTGAATTTGTGCTTCTGAATTGGATAAGTCTGAGAATTGAAGAATATATTCTCTTAGCTCTGAGATTCCATAGTTAGATTTATTATCTACAAATAGTATGCTATCTGTATCAGCAGTAAAGTTAGTATCCAGGACTTGTTTAAGTCTCTGGGATAATTCACCCTTAAAACCAGAAGCTTTCACCTCATTAAAATTTTCAAATGTTAGCTTAGAGAGATCATCAATACGAAATTCATCTGCTCTTGTAATTATAAATTTCATGGGGACAAACTCTAGCTGGGAACGCTTCTCTTTCAGAAAAGGAACATCAGCTTTGTCGAGTGGATTCGTTGCTGAGAAGAAGTATAAAATTAAATCACAAATAGGAAGGAAATTTTTTGCGATTTCTTGAATTTCTTTTGGATCACCGCTTCCAGGAGTATCAGCTAAAACGACATTTTCGAGAAGCTTATTATCAATAAAGCTAGATCTAATAGACACTAAATCCTCTTTCGTGACTCTAATTACCGAATTAGAATTCTTCTTATGCGTAATTAGAGTAATATCTGTATCAACAGGATTTAGCCCGATTTCACGATAACCATCAGAATCATTATTAAGCTGTAGTATTGAGTTAATTGTGCTAGACTTTCCTGTTGAGAAATGCCCCATAAGACCTATATACACCAGGTCTTTTCCACGAGTTTTGTATTGAACTAGGCTTCTTCTAATGCGTTGAAGCAAATCCTGCTTCTTGGTAACTTCAGTATTAGTAGTAAGCTCTAATATTTCATTTGCAATAGGACTATAAATATACTTTTCTAACTCAATAATTCCAGAGAGGATTTTCTCACACTGGGCATCAACTCTTTTGAAATCAGTCATATTTCTGCCTTAGATTCTGTAACTTACGATGCTTTTTTGAGAAAGCATCTCATAACTCATTGCTAATTAATAAGCCGACCTTTAGCATAGCACTAGGCTGTACAATTTCTAGTTTTCATAGAGTAGATTTCAGACAAGAGTGCTCCTAGAATAGATAGAAACAGTCCAGCTTATATGAAGTGCTAGATCCTAGAGCCTTAAAGATGATCCGCAGAACCCAACGCAGAAAATTATGCGGTTTTTGCTCCATCAGCTAAATCAAACTCACCTTACTAGAATGAAGGTATAAAGGTCAGATTCTTAAAGCAAGTAAGGAAGAGGTTACTCAACCTATCTTAAAGAAGAAGTATCTACGATGTATGTTACTGAACAGAACTTCGCAATGAAGATGTAAAGAGTAAAGATATAATGCTTGCTCATGCGACATAATTCTATATCCTATTGTTTTGCAGCATAAGCAGCACATAGACATCCAAGTGTTGAGACTCAATCCCTTAGTGATGTAGAAAAGTCCTGAAACGGTTGATTTAATGAATGTCTCATGTGAGACAGGAATGACTTGGGCGGGGCAAATTGTGAGATGCTCAAGTTTCCACACCAAAGCAAACTTATGCAATTGCCCCATCTGTATCGTGAACTAAATGACCAATTGAGTCAATGGATTCAACCGCGTGACCAACGGCACTTAGAAGGCGTGTCCGAAGCAGTTGCCGCGATTCTCCAATCCGAAAGTGCCTGCTTAAATCATTGGCTGCCCTACTTGAGCCATCGCGGGTGTACTGCTCGCAGTCACCACGCCCGCTTGAATTACTTACTGATCAATCCGCAGGTCGATGCTGAAACCTTCTACGCCCCGTTATTGAAACAACTGCTCCAAGCCTTTGCTGGGACAGAGTTACTGTTAACGCTCGATACGAGTGTGTTGTGGGATCAGTTCTGTTGGGTAGGAGTCTGTTTCGTCTGGGGTGGGCGCTCGTTCACGTTAGCGCAAACGGTTTTAGAACTTAGAACACGGCAGTGCCAGTGCTGCTTTTACTGCCTATCTTCTCCTCTTGGAACAGGTATTAAACTTGCTGCCCTCTCAGGGTCAGGTAACACTGCTCGCAGACCGGGGCTTTGAGCATGGCGAGTTGATGCGGTGGTGCAATCGACACGCTTGGAACTGGTTGATTCGTGCCAAAAGCAATCTCACCATTACTCTCGCTCCCGGTGTGTCTCAGTCCATTGCTCAATTGTTGCCTCCGGTCGAGCAAGCTTATCTGTTCCCAAACGTGACGATTCTCGAAGACATCCCCTGCCATCTCGCGACTGCTACACTGCCAGGAGTCCAGGAATCTTGGGCTGTCCTCAGTAGTCAACCGCCCTCATTGCAGACCTTTGAGCGCTATGGTCGTCGTTTTGGCGGGATTGAACCGCACATCAAAGACTACAAGTCGGCTGCCTTTGACCTGATTGGGTCGCATCTGCGCGATGCCACAGCACTTACCAATCTGTTCATGCTGCTCGATATCGCCACGCTGATTGCTTTGGTCTTAGGTTTCTTGCTGGTCCGTTGTGGTCAACGCAAACGGCTCGATTCCCATCCAGAGCGAGGCTTGAGTTTTCTGCAACTCGGTTTGCGCTATCTCCAACAACTGCGTCATTTAGGGCAACCGTTGCCCCAATTTGAACCCTTGCCACGTCGCAGTCCACCCGCAGCTTGTGCCTCTCAGAGTAAGCGTGCTCGTTTAAACCATCGCCTTCAATTCTCTAAAGTCACAACCTTCTCATCTTGAGACGACAAAAAGTTTTCTACATCACTAAGGGCTTCCCTCAGATGATTAGTGAGGTTCTGAATCCTTAAAATGCCAATGTTCGAGCCGAAGTTTTTGAGAATCAGGCAGAAAATGTTGGAGGAGTTTCACAGCCTCTAGAATCCTGAAGAGACGGATAGTTCTATTATGAGGCAAGATCACCAAAAGCTCGGAAGTTCCACATCAGGTACTTGTCCAAATTTGGTGAAGCAATTCGCTAGAATAGGGCAAGTAACGCTTCAGATGACTCGTGGAACTTTTACAACTACTACCTGACTCAGACACATACAGATTCAAACCTATGGGCTAGATCGCGTTCAGAAGCAAGTGCAAATCAATCTTTGCTCAACGCAAGCTTCTGCGCCCTATCCAATTTGTCAGCAGGAAGCAATTCGAGTGCATAGCCGATATGAACGAACAATCGGGGATTTACCGTGGGAGGACTATCGGGTGGTGATGTAATTTGAAGTGCGAAAATTCTTCTGTGATGACGCCTCCTGTCATCGTCGGATCTTCAGCGAACGACTACATGAGATCGCTGCACCTTGGGCACGAATTGACGGGAGACACTCCCTGATCCAATTCCCTATGTCTAGAACACTACCCATTTCACGACCTAAGCCCAGGGAAAGCTGAGACAGATATGAGAATTTGCTGAGAAGCTCCAAAGAGAAGCTTCTTTCAGCATAGTAGACATCAAAATTTATGGACAATCCAGCGAAGTACATTGACGCTGACAGAGGAGAACTCCAAAATGAGATCGCGCATCAGTCCAGATTTGGAGAGGGTGCAATGCGTGATGTTCAAGCTCTAGCTCTAGAATCGGGAGATGGAACTTATGAGAGAGTTCAGTGCGAATCGTTTCCCCTACCTGTAATGCAACTTGATAGTTTAGTGCATCTAACTTAACAATCTGATTGATGAGACTTTGTAAATGCATTTCAATGCGATCCTCTACAGGATTGTAAAAAGCGAGATGCTGAAACTGGGTGAGATCAAAATTGCCCTGAAATTGCTGATTGAGATGCTGCAAAATATTGAGATTAAATGCGGCCGTAACTTCCTGAGAGTCGTTATAAGCAGCTTCGAGAAGATCAACCGACTTCTGCAAGTCTACCCCTAACAAGAAAAACTCCCCAGGCTTGAGCGCATGTTGGATTTGTGTGAGAAAGCGATCGCGCTCTGACTGATCCAAATTTCCTAGAGTACTTCCTAGAAAAATTAGCATTCGATTTTCTAATTCAGAGGAGGGCAGTTCTGCTAAGGCTTGTTCATAAGTTCCAGCTAACCCACAAACCCGCAAAGTTGGATACTGATTTAATAGATCGAGAGCAGTACTTCTGAGAATGCCTTCGCTGACATCGATCGGAAAATAATAGAGAGGTTGCTCCAACTGCCCATAAGCTTCGAGGAGGACACGAGTTTTCCGAGAACTGCCACTACCCAGTTCAATCAATTCACAATTTCCTGTCAGTTTCACAATCTCTGGGGCATATCTTTCTAAGATGCCTTGTTCAGTGCGGGTTGGATAGTATTCTGGGGTATCACAGATCTGCTCGAATAGTTGTGAACCGAGATCGTCATAAAAATAACGGCAAGGCAGCGTTTTCGGATTGCCTGCTAGTCCTTGAATGACTTCTTCACCTGTATCAGCTTGGGGAATTGATTTGCTCAATGGAATCCAGCGAAAGCGATCGAGTTGTGAGTTCTTTTGTGTTGCTATCATCGGGTGCTTCATGAATGAGATCTACCTGAATTCGTCTAGATTGATAGTCGAAAATCAATTGAATGTGTGTTACCAAAATAACGGCTGAAATTCGTCATAAATCGCAGCCGAAATTATGGTTCTAGGTCAACTTCGTTTTATTGCGCCCCACCACTATAGAAATTGAGCCGTCCAAATCCTAAGAATTGGCTCATACTCTGTTCTCCAACTGGAAAAGCAGTGACTCCGAACTCATAGATTCCACCAGAAGCTGGATTTGATTTTGCTTCTAAGGCGACAGTGATTGTGCTTCCAGGTTGAACAGGTTGATCAAACACGATCGTCGCTTCACCCGGAACCGATTCTCCTCCAACATTCGCCAAAGGAATTTCAGCACCGTTTGCATATCGAGCACCTGCAAATGCTTTGCTTCTGCCGACATCAAATTTCACGGTTTCTAAGTTGCGCTCTTGAGCAATTCGTACTGCTTTGAGCGCCTGTCCTGCATCTGAGGGAACAACCAGAGTAAACTCATAAGTCGATGGCACGTAAGCTTGCGACTGAGAGGTATAAGCGCGCATGAGGCGAGGGGGATGCGAGAAAAAAGCTTGCCCGCCGCTGAACTGGACTGAAGTCATTTGGGATTCAGTCATCTGTGCAGGCATCATTGTTGACATTCCAATCTCAGAGAGCCTAGGCTGAGTCGAATTCTTAAATTGACTGTGAGTGGGTGGATGCAAGGAAAAGGTTGGGGATGTGCCAACTTCAGAGAGCCGAGTGTGTGTTGGGTTGCTGGCGTTAGTTTGCGAGAAGGCTGAGGGTTGGGTGCTCATGGTTGCAGCGATCGCGATCATCATTCCGAGTACAAGTCTTTGAAATAGCATCGTCAAATCTCCTTGTGAAATGAAAGGTTCTAGTTTTCGCTCAGTCAGTGAACTTCTGAAAGCTTGACTCTAATTAAACGAGGTGAAACTGAGAGTCGTATGAGGAAAAAACGTCGAATGTGCTAAGTCTTTCCTGAGAAGAAGCTGAGAAATCTCACGCAGTCGTTACTATCTGAATCACAGCACATTGTTCTGTTACCCTTGGATTCTATTCCGGGGGCGGGTGAGCAACGAAGCATAGGGATCTGATTTGATTGCGAATCTCTTAACTGTAAGACAGTTAACCATCTGCATACTGGCTAATCTGGTGAATCAGTTTTGCAACTAATCCTGTCCATCCGGTTTGATGGCTGGCTCCAATTCCAGCTCCATTGTCTCCATGAAAATATTCATAAAACAACATCAAATCTTGCCAATTTGGATCAGTTTGAAAAAGCTCTGTTGCCCCATAGACAGGTCGTCGCCCAGATGGATCTTGAAGAAAAATCTGAATCAGCCGATGTGAGAGTTCTAAAGCAACTTCCCAAAGATTTAGCCATTGCCCTGATCCAGTTGGGCACTCTACTTTGAAATCATCGCCTAAGTAATGATGGAACTTTTGCAGTGACTCAATCAGTAAAAAATTGACTGGAAACCAAACCGTTCCCCGCCAATTCGAGTTTCCTCCAAATAAACCACTGCTAGATTCAGCAGGTTCATAGTCTACTCGAAACTGTGTTCCATCCACATCAAACGTATAAGGATGGGTAGCATGATGTTTCGAGAGGGCGCGAATTCCGTGAGAACTGAGAAATTCAGTTTCATCCAGCATCTTCTGTAAAATTCGTCGAAGCTTGTCTTGAGACACGATCGCTAACAATCTCCTTGCCCGCATCCCTTGTGTCTCCATACAAGCTACATTACGCCTCAAGTCAGGACGATGTTGAATAACCCATTCTAGCCGCTTCTTAAAAGCAGGTAATTGATGAAGTGTTTCTGGCTCTAATGTTTCGATCGCGAATAAAGGAATCAGCCCGACCATCGATCTCACTTTCAATTCAATCTGCTGGTCATTTGGTAAATGTAGAACATCGTAGTAAAATCCATCGGTCTCATTCCATAGTGAAGTTTCTGCTTCTCCAATACGATTCATTGCATCAGCAATGTAGAGATAATGTTCAAAGAATTTAGTTGCAATGTCTTCATAGACTGGATTGGTTTGAGCAAGTTCAAGTGCGATCGCAAGTAAATTTAAACAATACATTCCCATCCAACTTGTGCCGTCGGATTGATCGATGTGACCACCCGTTGGAAGTGTTGCACTACGATCGAACACTCCAATATTGTCGAGTCCTAGAAATCCACCTTGAAAGATGTTTCTCCCTTCTACATCTTTGCGATTTACCCACCAAGTAAAATTCAGTAAAAGCTTTTGAAACACACGCTCTAAGAAAACGCGATCGCCACGTCCATGCATTTTCTGCTCAATCTTGTACACACGCCAAGTTGCCCAAGCATGAACAGGCGGATTCACATCACCGAATGCCCATTCATAAGCTGGAATTTGTCCATTGGGGTGCATGTACCATTCCCGCGTCAAAATATCTAGCTGATGCTTCGCAAACTCCGGATCAATCATCGCAAGTGGAATGCAATGAAATGCGAGATCCCAAGCTGCAAACCAAGGATATTCCCACGTGTCAGGCATAGAAAGAATATCATCTGTATGGAGATGGAACCATTCATGATTGCGCCCCTGTTTACGTTCTGAAGGCGCAGGAGCAATCGGATCGCCTTTAAGCCACTCTTCTACACTGTAATGATAGTATTGCTTGCTCCAGAGCATTCCAGCAAAAGCTTGACGTTGGATATTTCGCATCTCATCGCTCAGTGCAAAGGGTGTAATGCGATGGTAGAATTCATCAGCTTCTTGTTGTCTAGCTCTGATAATCGCATCAAAATCAGCAAAAGGAGTCGTTAAATTTGCACGATCGCTGAGCCGTAATTGAATTGTTTGAGTCGCATAAGCTGGAATGATCAATTGATAGTGCACGGCTGCTTTTGTGCCGATTTTATCTGGGTTCACGGCTTCCTCATTGCCATGAATAATATAATCATTGATGCCATCCTTGACATAAGCAGAATGATTTGCGGAACTCAGGATTCTCTCATTATTAGTTTCGTTTTCTGTGAAAAGTAATCCTTCACCTTTCTCACAGTACAACCATCGCTTGTTGAGGGTTGGATGGTTTGCTTCGATCACATCATAGGTATGATTCGATCGCACAATTTTGAGTGAAGGCTTTGAACTCTCCTGAGTCAAAGACCAAGTATTCCGAAACCAAAGGGTTGGAAGGACATGAATGGGCTTTGTTTCAGAACTACGATTGGTGATTTTAATTTGAATCAGAATATCTTCAGCATCCTGCTTTGCATATTCAACCATCACGTCAAAGTAGCACTGCTGATCAAATACGCCTGTGTCGAGGAGTTCAAATTCTGGGTCTTGGCGAGTTCGATGCTGATTTTCTTGAACGAGTCGCGTGTAAGGGAAAGCGCTTTGTGGATATTTGTACAGCGCTTTCATGTAGGAATGAGTTGGCGTGTTATCCAAGTAGAAATAGTACTCTTTGACATCTTCGCCATGATTTCCTTCGTTTCCGGTCAGTCCAAACAATCGTTCTTTCAGAATTGGATCGGCTCCATTCCACAGCGCGATCGCAAAACACAGTCGTTGATGACTGTCTGAAATCCCCAATAGACCATCTTCACCCCAACGATAAGCACGCGATCGCGCTTGATCATGAGAAAAGTACTCCCAGGCAGTTCCAGATGGGCTGTAATCTTCGCGAACGGTTCCCCATTGTCGATCGCTCAGATATGATCCCCATCTGCGCCAATGTTTTTGACGTGTTCGCGCTGCTTCTAATCTTAGTTCTTCTTGTGTTGGAGTAACCATCGTCTTTACCTAGTCTCATTAATTATTGGCTGTGATTGAGAATCATCTCTTTGAGCGATCGCTTGATGAACACAACTTATGAATTCGCGCAGTTTTGACTGAAGAGAAGATAAACCAGAAAAAAGTTTTTTACTTCTTCACCAATCGCAATGCATGACCATCTGGATCGCGCACCAGAATGCCTTGTTGAAATCCTAAAACCTGCCCAGAGATTTTGGTCGGTTTTGGTGAGATCAAGAGCGTGCGATTTGCCTGCAATCGTTGAGTAGCAGCTTCTACATCTTGGACAACTAGGGTTGTTTGCCAATGGAGTACATCATTCGGACGCGCATCACTGGGGAAAGCTCGACCAGATCGCGGTTCTAAATATTCTAAAAACTCGATGCCAATGCCATTTGGCGCTCTCAATCCACTAATTTGCAATCGCGCGCCCTCAACATTGTTCAAGTGTGCTTGTTCTATTCCATGGTTCATGCTTGCGCCTGCAAGTTTGAACCCTAGTAAGTCTCGATAGAATTTGAGGCTGGCTTGAGTATCCGCAACCACGATCGCAGTATGATCAATTCCCAGGAATAGGTGTTTTGATAACTTTTGCCATTTCGGATTGCCTTTACCAGGTGGGAAATAGATAATCTCTAAGTTATGCCCATCTAGATCTTTGAAGTAAAAAGCGCGGATTCCGGCTGCTACTTTGTTTGAGTCTGGAATACGCTGAGGTTCTGTTGAGGTGTATTGAATTTTGTGTTGTCGTAAATATTGATACGCTCGATCCATATCGCTCACTACGATCGCAATATGTTGAAACCAGCGATCGTGACTCTTTGAATCGATCGGAATAGGTTTACCTTTGGGTGTGAGGTACTCTGTAAGCTCAAGTACTTCATCACCCAGGTGCATTTTGACGACTCGCATCCGAATCCCGAATAGCCCTTGGAGTTGTTCATAGTCTGAACCCAGAACTTCTACATCCGAAATTTTCTGAAAGGGCAAAACTTGAGAATAGAATGAGATAGCTTTATCCATATCAGAAACTGTTATTCCAACAGATTCGACTGCTAGCACAGGGTGCAGAGATTGAGCAGCACGTTGAGCAGCCTGAAATACTACTTGTGGATAAGCTTGCTGATAAGGAGAAATTGCGATCGCAAACAATATAAAACAAGCAAGCACCGTGTATCGAATTCTTCTATGGATTGTAGTCTTCATGATTCAAATCAAGATGTTGAACTTACTGAGCAAGTCGAATTCCTGAAAACTGCCAACGGGTTGACGCTGGAAAGAAATTGCGATAGCTAGGACGAATATGACTCTGAGGCGTAACACATGAGCCACCTCGTAGCACCATCTGATTGCACATAAATTTTCCGTTATACTCTCCAACTGCTCCCTTCTCAGGCTGAAATCCTGGATAAGCAAGATAAGCGCTCTGTGTCCACTCCCACACATCACCAAACATCTGAGCAGGTCGAGTCATGCCCTGCGTTCCAGAAGGATGTAATCGCCCACTCTCCAAGAAATTTCCTTGTATTGCAACCTGTCTTGCTGCAATTTCCCATTCTGCTTCAGTGGGTAGTCTTTTCCCTGCCCAACGCGCATAAGCATCTGCTTCGTAAAAGCTCACATGACACACAGGCTCATTGCTGTCCAGAGGACGCAATCCTGCAAGTGTCATGATCCACCAAGTCCCATCCATCTGTTCCCAATATAAAGGCGCAGACCATCGCTCTGCTTGCATAGTTGCCCAACCATCAGAAAGCCAAAATTCTGGCCGATTGTATCCACCTGCTTGGATAAACTCTAGATACTCTCCATTGGTAACTAATCGATCGGCTAGCTCATAGTCTTGTAGATACACCGAATGACGTGGAAACTCATTATCAAACGCAAAGGATTCGTCTTCATGTCCGATCGTATAAAGCCCCCCGCAGCAACTCAACCAACCCATTTTTGAAGCAATAGATATAGGCAAAGAAAGGTCTGATCGATAAGCTGGACGCAGTGGATTGAGTGCGAGATTGTATTTAATATCCGTGAGCAGCAATTCTTGATGTTGTTGTTCATGCTGTAAGCCGAGTAGAATCAAAGATTCCAAAGGTACTTCTGCAAATTCCTGCAAAAACAATACCATTGCTTGATCCACGTAAGCGCGATAACGATAAATCTCTTCGACTGTTGGACGAGAGAGCACTCCTCTTTGAGGTCGAGGGTGGCGACTTCCCACTGCTTCGTAGTAAGAATTGAACAAATAGTTAAACTTGGGATGAAACACTTCATAACCTGGCAAGTAAGGAACCAGTAGAAAAGTTTCAAAAAACCAAGTGGTATGTGCTAAGTGCCATTTTGGAGGACTGACATCGGGCATCGCTTGCAGGATGTAGTCTTCGATCGCTAAAGGTTGACAGATCTGTTCACTGACTCGACGTACAGACTGATAGCGATCGAGGAGTGAGGTTTGAGGCTTGAGTTGAGAGAGCATAAGAGATTCAGATGTCTGGTAGTTGATCGCTCAATTGCTGAGCTTTGAATCCGCATCTAAAAATGCAGCGTTTGTGATTTTGATGATGGAGCTTGGCACAATAAACTGCCTGCTGTCCATTGATTCGCACATAGATTTCAGAAGCTAGAAACATGCCAAGAATCGGTGCAGTTAAGTAAACCCAAATCGCAGTCCAATTGTTTGCCGGAATTGCAGAAGCAATCGTTCGAGCAGGGTTCATACTCATCCCAGATAATGGAGCTTCGATCATGATATAGGTCGCCACCAAAGCTCCTGCAAATAGTCCTGTCCATCGTGCGAGTCGTGCCGTATTCGACACGATGAGAACAGTCATCATCAAACCGAAAGAAATGACCAATTCAGCGAAAAATGCAATAATTGCTCCTTGAGTTCCTGGGATGGTCACAACATAGTCAACTGAAGGATGCGAGAGCACGTTTCCCAATAGTTTTGCTGCAATTAAAATTCCGAGTAATCCACCCATCAATTGAGCAATGACATAGCAAAATGCATCTTTCGGCTTCACTTTACCTAAGCGCAAAAACGTTAAAGTTACCGCAGGATTGTAATGTGCGCCTGATTGCTTTCCCCAGGGAGAATAAATTAGCGAAATTGCCGTCAGTCCCATGCTAATTCCGATCAACGATCGCTGGAGCAACGGATTAATCTGAGAAATCGGCGAGCTAGGATGCACGACTGCTGCCGTGATTACAGCAGCAGCAACCATGAAAATCCCTAATCCTGCTGCTTCCATCAAATATTCAGGATAGTGACGACGAATTGTATTGATCATGGTTGGATTCTCTAAGTGCTGCTTGAGTGCTATCGGATTCTCTGCAATTCACGATCGCTTTGACGACCACCCTTCACTGCCCGTAGAGATTCTCCCAATGACCAAACTGCACCGCCCAAGAGCAAAATATCTTTGAGTAAAAATTGCCCTGGTACAACTGATAAAGCCGGAAATCCAAGTGTCGGTTCCCAGCCTGGTGTAGACAATAAAAAGCTCAAGGTTAACAAGCAAGTAAACACTGCCATCCCACTGCCAACTACAGAAGCAATCGGGAACCACGATCGCAATGCCATCAAGACCGCAGTTGCAACTTCAATCACACCAATCAGATTAGAAACTCCCTGAACACTGATAACGCGATACATCCAACTCATGAACGGACTATGTTCTACAAGCGGCTTAATTGCATTCGCTTCATAAGGCGTAAACTTCATCAAGCCGATCCAAAATAGAATCAGCACGATTCCATACCGCATCAAAGCAAGCCCAATGAGTTCTAGAAGTCGGCTAACTGCTTTTCGATCGTGTGTCGTTGCCATTTTCAATTCTCCTTATTTATCTCAATCGATCGATCAAGTGATCTCCTACCCGCAAGGCATTCGCAATGATTGTCAGAGTTGGATTGACCGCAGCACTAGCCGGAAAGAAGCTACCATCCACAACATACAAATTGTCCACGTCATGAGTTCGACAGTTGATATCCAGCACAGAAGTTTGTGGATCCTCTCCATAGCGGCAAGTTCCACATTGATGTGCAACTCCTTGGAGCGGGATTTTTTTACGGAAGTAGAACGAACAAGGTAAGAAGCGATCGCCACAATCAATCGATTTCAAAACTTCTGTCCAGCGATGTAATAATCGCTCGAATGCAACCGTGTTATTGTCTTTGTAGCTCAGATGAATCTTGTCTCCTTTCACCTGTACACGATTGTTCGGATCGGGTAAATCTTCTGCTGTGAGCCACCAATCTACAGAGTGACTCGCAAGCGATGCGAAGACTTCGCGATCTTGAAATGAAACTCCAGCAATCTTCGGAGAATCTAGTGCAATCATGTCAGCATTGACCTTGCCGAGCAGTTGAACATGACCCATTGGATAGTCAAATCCTGCTTCTCCCCAGTAAAAATCATTCACAGCTAGAGTTTTCTGAAATTGAGTTGGATTTGGCTTTTTCGTCAATCCAACGATCGCACCGTTCTGATGCCTCATAAAATTCCGTCCAACCTGATCAGAACTATTCGCTAATCCAGTTGGGTGTTGATCATTCGCAGATCGTAATAGCAGAGCCGCAGAGTTAATTGCACCACAAGAGACAACAACAATATCTGCAGAAAACATCTGGATTTGACCTGCAACATCGACCTCAACAGCTGTGACTTCTCGACCCGATGGACTTGTATGCAAACGGAGTACCTTCGCTGAAGTGAGTAAGGTTAAATTCTCAGTTCGATCGATCGCAGGACGTACACAATTGATCTCTGCATCTGCTTTCGCATTGACTAAACAAGGAAACCCATCGCAAGTATCACAACGAATGCAAAAACTCAAATGGCGATTCGCTTCATTGAGCTTGATTGCTAGCGGAAGATAGAACGGATGCAAGCCTTTTGCTTGTAGCGCATCATGAATCTCTTGAATTCGCGGTTCGTGTTGAATGGCTGGAAACGGATAGTCTTGACTTGCCTGTGGCTCGGTTGGGTCTAGTCCATGCTGTCCATGCACTTCATAGAGTGCTTCTGCCTGAGTGTAGTAAGGTTCAAAATCGCGATACTTCAAAGGAGATTCTAGCGAAATGCCTCCTTGATGTTGAACTTGGTCAAAATCACGCTCGCGCCACCGAAACAGCGCTCCACCGTAGACTTTTGTATTGCCCCCGACAAAGTAACCTGTTCCAGGATGTAAGGCTTGCCCGTCTTGATCTCGCCAAACTTCTTTAGTGTGATAGCGATCGTGGTGAAAAACCTCGATCGTATCCCAGTTCTGCTTTTCTCTCGGTAGAAACGAGCCTCGTTCCAGCACTAAGATCTTTTTTCCGGTTGGAGCAAGACGATGTGCAAGTGTGCCTCCGCCTGCTCCTGTACCGATGATAATCACATCGTAATGAGCTTGAGTTGTCATATTCTTACCTTATTTTAACCGTGAGTTCATCCTCTAACTGAGTCACCTGCCATCGCGTCTGTTCACCTTCCTGGTAGAAATGCAAAGAAACAATCGCATCTCCCACTCTCAATTGCTTCACCGTTAAATCTGGCAACTAATCTGTTGAGTTTATTCCTCCATTGCATTCAATGGGTTTTGCCGTCCGTATCGCAATACTGTTGACATCCACACCAATTCATCTAAAAAGCGATCGAGCCGACGAATCTGAGTCGCTTCATCAATCAAATGACCCATTTCATCAAACAAAGATTGAACATTACTAAAATTTAGATCATAGAAAGTTGTCACTAATCCAAGCTCACGCATCACAGGCAGCAGGTTCTGAATCACCCTTGTTCCACCAAATGCACCTGCTGAAACTCCGCACAATCCTACAGCCTTGTGAATGTATTCCTTGAGGCAAGTATCCAATACATGTTTCAACAAACCCGGATAGCCGTGGTTATATTCTGGAACAACAATGATCAATCCATCAGCACGTTCCATCGTGGCGGAGAACTGAGAATTTTTGATTGATTCACCTGCATCATCAACTGCGATCTCAATCGTGCGAATATCAATTAACTCAGTCTCAATTCCGTCTCTAGCGGCAACTTGCTCCACCACAAATCGAGCAACCAATTCACTCTGACGACCTTGCCGAGATGTTCCTAAAATTACGGGAATAAATAACGCTTTGCGCATACTACTGCTCCTGATAGTTCCAAAGCAATCCACCATCGACCACAAATGTGCTGCCCGTAATGTAATTTGCGTCTTCAGATGCCAAGAATGCGACCAAAGATGCAACATCTTGAGGGTGCCCTAACCGCCCTAATGGAATGTTGTTCAGCAATGCCTGTAATTTTTCAGGATTGTTCAAAAGCTGTGTGTTGATCGGAGTCTCGATCGCACCAGGAGCCACGTTGTTAATCGTAATTCCAAGCGCACCTAGCTCAACTGCTAGATTACGAGTCATCATTCTCATTCCGCCTTTACTAGCACAATAAGCTGTAAAGTTGGGAAAGGGCAATTCTTCATGGACAGAGCTAATGTTGATGACTTTCCCAGGACGGTTTGTTTCGATTAAATGCTGCACAAAAGTTTGCGTAGCAAAGAAAACGCCTTTCAAGTTAACATTCATCACCGCATCATACTCTGCTTCCGTAACTTCCCAGAAGGGAGCATGTTTCTCAATTCCAGCATTGTTGACCAAAATATCTAGCTTGCCAAAATGCTCAATGCTCTCAGTAATCAATTCTCGCACCATGTCAACATTACCGAGATCAGCTTGAATTGAATACGCTTGTGAGTGCGGACATTCCGCAAGATAGCACTTCCCTCCGATCGCATTAACTTTTTCTAGCGTTTCTTGAGCGCCTTCTGGATGAGATCGATAGTTGATCACCACATCTGCTCCTATTGCTGCTAAATGTAGAACAATTTCTTGCCCAATCCCTTGACTGCTGCCTGTAACTAAAGCAACTTTTCCATCAAGTCGCATATCTTGCTTCCTCAATCAACAATGTCATTCATTGTGACTGAGAGAAGAAGCTGAAAGATGAGTTCTATCTAAGAACTCCAGCTTAAATTGCTAACATTTTAATGAAAAAATTCTTAGGTGATTTTCAGCAGATTCTCATATTGGAAGGCTTCACATTCAGTCTCCAAGCCACGGTAGTGTTAGAGTAAATTTGTATCCCGATTATCTAGATCGCTAAATCGTTGTAAAATACCGATGCACCTGGCTTCTCGCTCAGATTCGGCATAATCCAAGATGCAAGAACCGATTCCTCGATCCAGACAGTCAAGATTCCCCTGTGCTGCAATCCAGGGAAAAATTATACTGGCGTATCATCACCCTTTGCAGGGCAATAATTGCAGGATTTACCTCTACATATCGTCGAGAACGATCGCGTAAATAGTTCTCATACTCACTCTCAATCATTGCGATATCTTGTGCTAAAAATCTCATAAATAGACGGTTGCGAATCACACGCTCTAGCACAGGTTGTAATAGGGCAATGAGCCATTTTGGGAGGCGAACGTTAACAAACAGAAGTGAGAATGAACGACTTTCGTGTTGAGAGATCGGCGATCGCATCAGATAGAGGTAAGACAAATCTTGCAGAGAATTGATGTAGTTAGGATATTGATAATTTACTGAAATCGTTCGAGTGATCACTTTAGAAGTATCATTTAATCCTAAAAATCTTGCGATCGCTCCTCGATATGACACCCGATAATCGGCTCGGACAGAAGCTTCCGCTTCTTCCAACTTGAGCAATACGGGATCAAACCATCCCTGTAGATTTCGATGCAGATATCCGTGAAAAACATCCATCGTATTTTCATTGCAAATCGTGTAGTGAGCATTAAAATGTGCGCTCACTGGAATCATTAACCAGTTGGGATTTGCATATTGCGGAATGTCTAGGAGAGGAATCTGATCTGCTTGAGCTGGATCGCCTGGAAAAACAAAAATAATACCGTACTGTTCTCGAACAGGAAAAGTTCTCAAACAAGCAGTCGGCAACTTCTGATCAATTGGAAAATATGGAATGTGAGTGCATTGTCCATTTTGAAATTTCCAGCCATGATAAGGACAAACAATCGCATCTCTCTGAACAACACCCCGATGCAATGCTACTCCTTTATGTGGGCAGCGATTTTCTACCGCTCTCACAATGTTTTGATCATCACAATAGATAGCAAGCTCTTGATTCCAGAGTGTGATTGCAAGGATTTGCAAAGGCTTGATCTCTGAGGTGGAACCAAAAAGCTGGACAGGTGAATAAGCTACCCCCCCTCAACCTCATGGTAAGAGTAGATTATGAGCCAAAACAAACGCAAACAACACAGTGCCCAATTCAAAGCCAAAGTCGCACTT
>NZ_JAFLCJ010000049.1:0-16997 GCF_017302695.1 Leptolyngbya sp. UWPOB_LEPTO1
CTTCAACAACACTTTAAGACAACGAGTGTCTCGGTTAGTGCGGAAAACTTTATCGTTCTCGAAGGATGTCAACAATCATATTGCTGCCATCTGGAACTTCATCCACTACTACAATGAGCAATGCCGATACATGTTTGCATGAAATCAGCCTATTTTCTACAGCATTTCCTAAAAGGCACTACCCAAATGTCATCCTCCGAGCCAATTAGTATTCGTCAGCTTTCCGCCAACGACCTGGCAATAATGGAGGGTTTATTGGCGACCTTCGGTGGAGCTTTCAACGAGGTGGAGACCTATAATTCGGCTCGCCCAAGCCCTGCCTATCTCAAACGTTTACTCAGCAGCAATTATTTCATCGCGATCGTAGCCTTAAAAAATGGATCAGTCGTCGGAGGTCTCACCGCTTACGAACTCCAGAAGTTTGAGCAGGAGCGGAGTGAAATTTATATCTACGATCTGGCGGTTGCAGCAGCGCATCGACGAGAAGGCATTGCCACTGCATTAATCCAGGAATTGAAGAAAATCGCTGTCGCACGAGCCGCTTATGTAATTTTCGTGCAGGCAGACCTCGAAGATGATCCCGCGATCGCGCTCTACACAAAGCTTGGGATACGCGAAGATGTGCTGCATTTCGATATTGCTGTTCCGGTTGACGATGACAATGTATGACAACCGCAATTTTTTAGTGATCCGCGATCGCAGAGGATTACTTTAATCACATGGCTTGTGGATTTCATAGTAGAGCAAGGGGCGTTGATTCAAGATCGCGCTTCCCGACCTGCTCATTCCTAAAGATTCTAAAACTCGAACCGATGCGGCATTGGGTGCATCAACATCCGCTCGAATCGTTTGGATGCCCAGTTGAGCAAAAGCGTAGCAAAGAATCGTCAATGCCGCTTCTCTCGCATAGCCACGTCCCCACCATTGCGGGTGAGTCCCAAAGATAAGGCTGGGGGCAGCACCATCCGAATGTAGTAGACCTGCAAATCCTGCAATTTCATCGTGCTGTTGCTGAAAAAAGAGCCACACCCCGTAGCCATGTTGAGCAAAACTATTGAGGCTCGCTTCAATCAACGAATGGGCTTCGTCAAGGGAAATTTGGCGATCGTCAAACAAGAACCGTCTGACCTCAGCCTCAATCCAGAGCGCGTGAAGGTTGATGCAATCAGTGATCGCACAGGGACGAAGCCTTAATTGTTGCGAATTCAAAACATCAGACATAGGAACTGGGAGATCAAGGGCTTTCTACTGAGATCGTACTTTGATTCGCGAATCAGGGCTGATGAGATTGACCTACTCAATCCTGCTTAAGAGAGTACTCTGCATAAATTTGGCAGATCCACCGTGAAGAAAGTCTGTAGAACAGATTACACGACTTTGAAACACCTTTTCTGGACAAGAACAGAGGCATTTTCCGATGACTAAAATTGAACTCTATAGCGCGATGCTGTGTTGATGGGACGTAGAACTTACGAAGTGGGACTCAAAGAAGGAATCACCAGTCCGTATCCTCACCTGAAGCAGTATGTTGTTTCTCGCAGTTTGAAAGAAAGCCCAGACCCAGCAGTTGAACTGGTTTCGTCAGATGAGATCGCACTGATTCAAATGCTAAAACAACACTCCGGGAAAGACATTTGGCTCTGAGGGGGTGGAGATTTAGCAGCCTAGTTTTTCCTACGATCGATGAACTGATTCTGAAAGTGCATCCAATTCTGCTCGGCTCAGGCATTCAGATGTTTGCAAGTCAGATTCAGCAGACTGCCCTCAAACTAGTGAACCATCAGATCTATACCAATGGATTTATGCTATTACACTATCAAATCCAGCATTGAGACTTCCATAAACCCACAATAAAACACGAAACAGATGAAAAAAGTAGCCGTTTTTGGCAATACTGGCGCTGGTAAATCAACGCTCAGCAAGCAGATAGCAGACCTGACTAGATTGCCACTTTATGCCTTGGATCAGTTGCAGTATCAGCCTGGAGGTGCTGAGGTTTCCCACCAGGACTATCAGCAAGCTCATCAACGCATTCTAGAGCAAGATCAATGGATCATTGATGGATTTGGTTCCATCGACACGCTTTGGATCAGGCTCAATACGGCTGATACGCTCGTTTTTATTGATTTACCTCTTTATCTACATTTTTGGTGGGTGACAAAACGGTTTTTGATCAGTGGGGTCAAGCCGCCAGAAGGCTATCCCAAAAACAGTCCAATGTTCAAAAGTACAATGACCAGCTATCGCGTGCTCTGGTTATGCCATCAGCGTTTGACTCCTAGATACCGTGAATTTGTCGAGCAGGCACGTAGTACAAAACAGGTTTATCACCTGCGATCTCCCAAACAGATTGCACAATTTCTAGGGCGTATCTGCAAACTGTGAAGCGACCCTAAATCTAGCGTGCATTCTAGAGCAATGTTGGGCAGTCTAACGTCTAGAAACAGACGGATGAGAAACAATGGCACAGCACCGAGGCGATTTGAGCGATGCACAATGGCAGAAACTCCAACCCTTATTGCCCAAACCCGCCCGAACAGGTAGACCTGCAAACGATCATCGTCAAGTGCTCAACGGCATTTTGTGGATTCATCGCACGGGCGCACCCTGGTCAGACTTGCCGGAGCGCTATGGGTCACGCGGCACCGTGTCAAGTCGCTTCTACCGTTGGCGCACTCAAGGGGTGTGGCAGCAGATCTTGAATCAATTGCAACAGCAAGCGGACGCAGAACACCAGATCGATTGGGAAGTGCATTTCGTCGATAGTACCGTCGTTCGCGCTCATCAACACGCCTCTGGCGCAAAAAGGGGGATCAAAATCCTGAACAACCGCGCTTAACGACTGAACAATTGCAGGAACAAGAAGCGCTGGGACACTCCAAAGGGGGCTTCAGTACCAAGGTTCAGATTCAAGCTGAAGGACTTGGCAAACCGATGCAGTTTGTCGTCCTGCCTGGACAAAGCCATGATGTCACAGGCTTCGGCAAACTGAACCAAGCGTCCCCACGTATCAAGCGCAAAGGGCGAGGTAGACCGAAGCACCGACCGCGTTACCTGGTCGGTGACAAAGGCTATGATGCTGACTCGATTCGTCGGACCCTCCGTCGCCAGCATACAACCCCGGTGATTCCCAAGCGCAAAAACGCCAAGCACAAGCCACGATTCAATCGCGGACTGTACCGAGAACGCAACCGTATTGAACGTCTGATCAATCGACTCAAGCAGGCTCGACGGGTGGCAACACGGTATGAAAAACGGGCGGAGAACTATCATGCCATGCTGACCATTGCTGCGATTCTGGTTTGGCTAAAATGAGGCGTTACCTTACATTTAGAGTTTGCAGATACGCCCTAGTCAAACAAAGGAAGGTTCATCATGACCCAATCTATGAATCAAAAGCAAACTGAACTGGTTGTTATCCATCCTGATCCACAAACATTAATGGATCATCGATTGCCTAATTTTGTAGGTCTCTCCGCAACGACAGCCGGGACAACAGGAATTGCAATGGAACTCGTGATCTTGCCCCCTGGAGCTATTGCTAAGCCCCATTATCATCCACAGCATGAAACGGTTCTTTATTTGCTCAAGGGACGAGTTGAAGTTTGCTATGGCAAAGCACTAAAACAATCCAAAGTATGTGAAGCAGGAGATTTTGTATTCACGCCGCCGGGTGTTCCCCATCAACCCCGCAATCTCAGCACCACAGAACCCGTTTATATCATCACGGCTCGCAACGACGCAGATGAACAGGAAGAGACAGTGCCCTACGATCCAACCTTCGAGGAGGAGAACAATCATGATTGCAATCATTGAAGCTCAAATTGTTGAGATTGAAGAACGATTGAGGCAGGCAATGCTGGCTTCTGACGTGCGTGTCTTAAATGAACTCCTTGCCCCAGATATCATCATTACCAGTCATCGGGGAGAATTGTTGAAGAAGCAAGACGATCTTGCTGCCCACGAATCAGGATTGTTTCAGTTCCATGAGTTGAATCTTTCTGAGTGCCAGATTCAAGTCTGTGGAGAAGTCGCGATCGTATCTGTCCGAATGCAAATTGTTGGCAGTTACCAAGGTAGTGCTGCCAATGGTGATTTTCGATTTACTCGCGTTTGGGCACGCGCTGAACCGGAAGTTTGGCAGATTGTTGCGGCTCATATTAGTCAAGTCGCTTGAAAAGCAGAGGTCAGTCTAATGTCTAGTACTACGCTCATTCGGTTAGGCGGACTCGCAGCAGTCCTTGCAGGCATCCTTCGCGCAGCCAACTCGTTTTTACCCACTGATGCTTCTGGTGGCGCGATCTCAATCCTTTACCTGCTGACGGATCTGTTCATCTTGTTTGGAATCTTTGGTATGTATGGATTTCAGCATCAAGAGTCTGGACTATGGGGATTTTTCGGATTTCTACTTGCAACCATTGGCATTGTTATTATTCGCACAGGAACCCTAGACGGAGTCAGTCTGTACTCGATCGGAGCATTGACATTCTCCATTGGTCTGAGTTTATTTGCAGTTGGCTCTTGGCGAGCTAGAAAGCTACCCAAATGGGTATCTAGCTTCTGGCTATTTTCTGTGATCGTCGGGATTTTCGGCTATTTCGTAGCAGGTTTCAGCCCACTATTTATCTTATCTGGGGTGATCTTCGGCATTGCTTTTGCTGGAGCAGGTTTCAAGATTGGGTCAGCGATGGGCGGGGAAAAGAACTCGAATTGGGAATCATATGATGACTGATTTTTATGATCAACTTGCGCCCTTTTATCACATCATTTATGGCGATTGGGAAGCTGCGATCTCACTTCAAGCCACTCAGCTATCCCAAATCATCCGATCGCACTAGAGCGAAGCACACGCCATATGAATCATGCCTTGCTTTCCCCGCGCTCATAACTACCTCGCAACGTTTTGCCGTCCACAGTAAGTAGCTTTCCGCCACTGATCTCAAATACTGCTTGTACCTAGTTCAGAAAACGCTGTTGCAAGGCTTCGGGTCGTAGTCGAGTAAACACGCGCTCCAAGGTATCATGCGAGGGGATGCCGTTGGGCAGGTCTAAAAACGTCTCTAACCACTCCTGTTTCACCACTCCATAGTTCTCGACATCGCCCCAACTCTCCACGCCACAGATCACCGCGCAAATCGTGAGCATCACAATGTCAATCAATAAATGCTCAATACTGTGTTGAACGCGGGTCAGGCAACTCGCTGAAATAGATTTTGAAATTGCTCAGGGAGGATTCAGATATGAGGAACCTTCAGATGCAAGACTGCTTTGCATCCTATGCCTTCTCATTTCGACTCGCTCTAATTGTTAAGAAACGTATGCGTTCGCCCTGGCAATGGGGCGCATCTAATGGTTAGAGGAGTGCAGTTCGAGGGTCAATGATGGCATCGTTGTCAAGGTGAAAGCAGTCAAAAATAAGGTCGCACCACCATTTCGTTCTGTTGAACTGAACCTCCAATTTGGCAGGGGCTTCGTGCCTGACGAAACGCTACCGTTCAATCAAAGCGATCCACAGTTGATGCTTGATGAGTTTTAGGGTGCAGCGAAACCACCATCGGTCATGCCATTGCAACGATCTTGCACCCTAAATTAAGTTCGCCTGACTTAATCTTTCAAGTTTAGGGTGCATGACTTTGCTGATTGACCAAGCATTGCAGTGAATCGTTGCACCCTAAATTTTGCTGAATTATGTCCCGAAAGTGTCCTTGTTTCCAGCATTCTGTTACCGTTGAAGAATTGCTTCAACTCGCCTGTCAACTTTCGCCCTCGAAACTTGGCGAATTGATTGCAGCCCTGTCAGCATTGAAAGAGGCAATCATACAAGACCAAGAAGTTCGTGACACTACAGCTAGTAAAACTAGCGATCGCAAGCAGAATGACAAATCAGCCCATATTGCTTGGAAGCAGATCAATGGATGTGGTCCTTATCCCTATTTGCGATTCCGAGAAGGCAAGAAGTATCGCAGCTACTACCTCAAAGGACTCAGAAAAGAGAGCTAAATTCGAGTTGAGCTTACAAGCCTCCTCATTGACCTTATCCTCATCGCCAATATACCTAGACATTGGCAATCGCGCCGCAGGAGATGGAGCCAAATAGCGATGTTCTGCTGGTCTATTTAATTAACTTCCTAAGTACGATTGCGATCACACCCAACCCAATTCCTACGATCGCTGTTATAAAAGATCTCCCAAGATTCTTCACCTTTTAACCTTCCGCCCAAATATTAGCCAATAAAAACTGGCAGCTAGTAACCAGAAGACAAACAGACTACTTCTTGCCTCTTCTGGCTGAGGCTGTGTGAAAATCGATGGCGTTGGCAATGCCGAATCCTCCGTATTCGCCAACAATAACAGCACCATATTCTGTGCTGCATGAATTCCTAATGCCAATTCCAGTCGATTATCTTTTAGAGTCACAACTGCCAGAAACACCCCAAACGACCAATATTGCAAAGCCATCCAAACTGCATCCCGCTGCATTTCCGAATTACCAAAATGCGCGATCGCAAACAATAAACTTGGAACACAAATGAGAATCCACCGATTCCGCGTCAACAAACTCAAACCTTGCATCAGATATCCCCGACAAAACAACTCCTCAGCAGCAATTTGAATCGGTGTCAAAACCAGTACAACGACCAGTAATTGCACCCACAAAAGTGGCGAAAAGGTCAATCGGAAACTCTGAGGCGAAATCACATAACCAACTCCCAACGCGATCAACATTAATATTGACCACAAGCCAAATCCTGTGAAAAAGCGATCGGTTTGGAAACTACTGTCGGGGCTGATCAGACTGCGGCATCGCCGCTGATGCACAAACTTTACTGCTAAGACAATCCCCAGAAATAGCAAGACAAATGGCAAATTATGAATGATGAAATTGAGAATCGGAAAAGACTGAAGATACTTTGGCAGATCGTCAATCACAGTCGGTGAGTCAAGAATTTTCGACGCATTACTTGGATGGGTCACAGTGATCAGAATAATCATTCCGATCGCTGCTAGCGCAGAGCCACCGACTACCCCGATCCCTAAAATCAGAATCATCCCCAATAGGTAACGCCACCACTCATTCTTACCCTGGCGGACCGCATCTACATAATGATTGCTCATACAAATCTCTCAAAATTGTGGACTTTAGGACTGGATATCTCATCAAGCATTACGATCGGCAAGATGAGAGTTGCGCTAATTCTTGAGGATGATTTTTCAGATAATCACCCAGCCAGGTGCAGCCTTGTTGCAGCAGATCATCTGGTTTTAGATTCCAGGAGTTAATCTCTGAATCGCTACTGGATAGTAAGCGATCGCTGTTTGGCGTAAAGCTCAGAAATGAGTTGAAGGATCCACCGGGTTCGATTTGAGTAATTGGGGTGCCATCGGATTGCCAGAGGTGAATTGTACTATCGATTGTCTTGGCAACGAGTAATTGACCATTGGGACTAAATTGAAATTGTCCAATCTGATTGATCTCAAGCGTACGAATCAGTGAACCGTCGGGATTCCAAAGTTTAATCGTTTGGTCAAATCCAACGGTCGCAAATTGTTTACCATCTTTGCGATGGGCGATGTCTACGATCGCGCCTCCATGATTCAACGTTTTGAGTAACTCGCCGCTCTCAGACCAGATCAATAGCTTTCCCTGCTGATCGCCCATCATAAACTGCCCCGTTGGTGAAAAGCCCATCGAAACGATCTCCTGAGAGTGCCCAGAAAGCGTTTTGAGCCATTGCCCCGATCGCGTCCAGAGTTGTATAGCACGAGTCGGTTTGGTGATGCCAGCAGACACGGTGATGTAGATTTGATTGTTCGGACTGAAGTAAAGTAATTCAGCCTGATCAATTTCTCTGATGAACTGTCCTTCAATACTCCAAAGTTGAGTTTTGTCGGGCTGACTTCCTGAGATCGCAAACATCTTGCTATCAGGACTAAATTCGATTCCTGGCTTGTAGTGCTGCACCGCTACTTCTTTGATCAGATCGCCTGTTGCGGATCGCATTTGGAGTTTTTTCTTCTGAATTGAAAGTAGAACAATCCGAGAACCATCTGGACTGAACTTCACGCTACTTTCTGGAAAGTCCGCTTGGATTGTTTTGATCAAGCTACCATCCGCTCGATATAGCGCCAATTCTCCATTCAGTTGCATTGCTGCGATCGTTTGTCCATCAGGACTAAGTGAGGCTTCAGTGATTCGAGTTTGATAGTTCGATTTTGCTCCTGCAATTTTCAGTTTGGCAGTTGGGATTTGAATGCGATTTAAGCGCTGTTGATCTCCAGAGACTGAACGGGGTGACTGGATGGGTGGCTCTGAAGCTTGCTCTGGCAAGATTGTCCACAGTCGCAGTGTTCCATCTAGATGTGTGGTTGCAATTGTCGAGCCATCAAAACTCGGTGCAAAGCCAGGGAAAAACATTTGTCGAGCTTTGATTTCAGATTGCAAGGTTCCGTCAGCGTTCCAGAATTTGAGTGCGGTAAATGTGGCTGAAATATATTGATTGTTGCGAGTCTGGAAGGTATGCCACGCGGATTCACCTGCGCCTCTAGTAATTGTTGGATAGGTTTTGAGCAACTGACCTTTTAGATCTCGAATTTCTGGATTTCCTTTCGCATTGATAAACACGATCGCATCTCCTTCTGGACTCAGCACAAATTCTCGTCCGTTCTTAAATGCTTCAATTTGCTGAGTTGGAAGCAGTTGACCAGAGAGATTCCACATTGAGATTACACCTGTGTCACTGAGAGCAATGATTTGATTTTGATTCGTGAACTTCATCTGAGAGGTCACATTTCCTGTAACTGTGCGTTCGATCTTAATTGTTCTCAGCAATGTTCCGTCTTGAGTATTCCAGATCTGAAGCTCAGAGTCTGAGCTTATTGCAGCAATATAGCGATCGTCTGCACTAAAGCTCAACGCATAAGTTTCAATTAAGAGTCCTTCTTTTGTTTTGACTTTCTGAGTTTTGATTGTCCGAATTCGTTTGCCTTTGGTTGTCCAGATTGTAATTTTACCCTCTCTATCAACCGTTGCAATCTGCTGGTTGTTGCGACTCAATGCGATCGCTACAGCAGGGCTATCTAAGTTCCAAAAATTTTGCTCACGCACAGTTGAGACAACCGATTGCAGTGCAAATAAGGGGGACAGTGTTGGGAGTTGTTTTAGAGAATGTTGCTGAGTTAATTGCTTGAGCCGCTCTACTGATTTCATTGCAGCAATGAGATCCTTGATTTGAGTTGCTTCTGCTTTGTTTTGTAGAATTCGGCCCCCTTCTCGCTCTAAGTTCAAAATGTCTGCATTCATTCTGAGTTGCTGCTCGGACTGTCTGAAGTAGAAGAAGGTTCCGATCGTACTGAGTAAAGCAACTGAAAGTGCGATCGCACCGATTCGCAACCGTTTTTTCGTTTCGCGTCGTACTTTTACTAAACGCTGAGTGGCTTGATCGGTTTTGGATTCTGCGATCGCGAGTTCCTGAGTTTGACTCGCTGATAAAAATTGATAGTCGCTGTGGCTTAAACTCAAATCTTTTGACCAGAGTAATGCCAATTCTAGTGCTTCATCTTGTAGCAAGTACTGGTCATCTTTGGAAATCTCCCAAGCTGCGAGCGTCGCACCATAGGGACGAATTGCGCGTAGAGCCTGTTCTGTCCAAGTTTGATCAAACACACTAGCATAAATGCGATTGTAGATACTTAACTTTCCTTGCTGTTTAACGACTAGGCCAGAGAGACGAAATTGCATTAGCTCTGGACTATCTTCAACAGAAAGTTCACCTTGATTGAGTAATTGCTGATAAAGTCCCAGTGACCAACAAGCGAGAGCTTTATTGTTCAAAATGCGATCGCGAATAGTTTGAAAATGTTGCTGACGATCGTGCGTTAACCAATGTTGAATAATCTGAGATCGCACCATTGAGCGAATGGCTTGAGCTTCGAGTCCCGCTTCAATCACCTGATGAGATTCGTTCACGAGTTGACAAACCCACTGCGTTAAGAAAGGCTGTCCACCTGTCCAGTCCAGAATTTCAGCTATCATCTTTGTCGGATTGTCAGCCTTTTGAGCCAATCCTTGGGCAAGCGGTTGTGCTTCATGAAGCTGAAATCCAGTGAGTTCAATCGATCGACTATCGACATTTAGAGGCGTAAAGCTTTTATCTTCAATCAGATCAGTTGGGGTTGCAACGCCAAACAGAGCAAAGGTCAATCGCCGGAATGCAGGCTTATCGGCGCGTTTGTTGTAGCACGATCGCACAAATGCAAAAAAGTCATCCTTAAATTCAAGATTGAGAATACTATCAATCTCATCGACAAAGACTAAAATCGGCTGAGAAATGCTCTCTAGTAGAACTTCTTCGACAAATTTACTCAATCGCAAAAACGGATGTAGCAATGCGTTCCCAGTCCACCAAGCTTCAAGATCAATCTCAAGATTGAGTGTACTAGCAAAATGGCTGACAAACCCCCCGTAGAATTCATCTGCACTGACTTGATAGACACAGAGTTCACGCATTTCAAATGCAACACAGACAAAGCCTTCTGCCTTAAGTCGCGACATCGTTTGAACTCGCAAGCTCGATTTCCCCATCTGCCGAGAGTTAAGCACATAGCAAAACATTCCGGCTTTGAGTCCTTCATATAAATCGCGATCGGCTTGTCGGTACACATAGGTTTCAGTCCCTTCGCGCAGACTGCCACCGACTTGATAGTTAAGGTGAGTCATCATTCAATTCCAAGACGTTTACGAAAGTATTGATGGTAAAGGCTATAGCGCATGGAAACTTGCTGCTGCTGAAGCTGAATGAGTCCCAAATCATGAAGCTTGACAATCTCATCCATGCTGAACTGTGAGAGCGAGATTGGTTCATCCGTTGCTGCGATCGCGCTCAAAGTTTCGATCAAAGCTGGGTGTGATTGTAGTTTGTACCACTGCCGCTCTAAATGACTGCGATAGAGGCTAGTGGGAGAAGTCACTGAGGTCAGTAATTCATCAAGTGAAGTAGATTGCGATGCAGTTTGAGTGACTAAAAAAGGATGTCCGCCAACCATTGCTAGTATCTCTTGCGGATTGAACTGAGGCGCGATCGCTTTGATTTGATCAATGCTCAGTTCTGCAAGCTGAACTTCTGTCCCTGCATTAAATGGGGACTGATTGATATCTAGCTGGGTATACACTTCAGTATGGAGAACAATCAAGCGAAGATGACTCCAGAGTGGTTTGGTTTTTGCATCTTCGTGCCAAGTTCTGAGCATTCCTAGAAACTCGCCTGCAATCAGGGGATGAGTGAATAGTCGATCGAGTTCATCGATCGCGAGTACTAAAGGCGAACCCAGCAAATGCTTTTCAAAATAAGTTCGACACTTAATTTTGCTATTTCCCAAGCTCTTACGCCAATGACTTTCTAGATCAATTTCGAGATTTAGTGCATAGGTCACACTTGCCATGAACCATTGTAGAAAGCCCTCTAAACTCTCAAAATCATCTTTGACAGCATCCCGTAGATTTAGTGCGATCGCTCGATATCCCTGTTGTTCAGCATACTTCAATAGATTCGCCATCAAAGTCGTTTTACCAAACTGAATCGGTGCTTTAATTCGCAGAAGTGCCCCTGGCTTATCAATTTCTGCACAGCAAAGTTGAGTCTGAGAGGATTTAGTTTGCTGTCGAGGCTGGTAACGTTGAAGAGCTTGTCGAAAATTCGTCTTCTTGACCTCTTCGCCTAGCACTTCGGAAAGCAATTGCCATAAGCGTCCACCGACTTCACTCACATACTTCACAGTTAGATGAGTTTCAAGCGCGATCGCATCATAGGTCTTCCCTTCCCATGCCCCCTTTAGCACCTGAATTTCTACATCGCTAAGATGCTTTTGAGTGACTTGTTGGATCGCCTGATCTATAAGGGATTGAATTTGATTCCACTCAGATTCTGAACTCATAAGCTTTCGTCGATCGCAGTTTCTATCTTTTAACACAGCTTGTTTGCAAATTGACAAATCACCGGAGTAAACCAGGATTGGATGCTTTGAACCGGACTTTTCAGGAGAAAACCGGAAATGTTCGGCTACAATAACCGGATTTCTTCCCGCTGACGTTATGAACGGCTCTGAAGCACGATAAGAATACACAGGATTCGTTTCAGAACCTGAATCCTAGCTCTACTCATTGAATTTGTTAACTAAGCTAGAAACTAATTATTCCGCGTTTCTTATGCGTCAACACCTTCTCAATTCCACTGTCGTTCGAGCACTCCTGCTCACCTCTCTAGCCTTTGGTGGTTCTGTTCTACCCGTTCAATCCACGCCACGTCCAGTTATTGATTCATCGTTTAATTCGACAGATTCTCAAACGATCGCTGAACAAGTTCGTAAAGATGCGATCGCAACCGAAAAACTCGATAAAACTGCAAAGGTGGTTAGACTTGAACGCGCTGGGCGAGGTGATGGCTGGATGTACAATCCAGTTCCTTATTGGAGAATTGCGATCGCAGATCAACGCCAAACCCTCGTTTATCTAACGACTCAAGACGGACGATTTAGAGCTTTGATGCTACGAAATGGAAAACCTGCTCACCCAGTTGGGCAAACTGCTCAAGAAATTGCGCCTGCTGACATGACGACCGCAGCACTGAACCAAGCCATGAAATACTGGGGCTATCCTCCTACTAAAAATCTGCCTCAAATCATTTCAGAGAAAGCGACTTGGGCAAGTGGTTGCGAGAATATTTCAGCTCCTTTCCCTTGCGATCCAGTAGTTCGCAAGGGTTGGAAAATCACAGTTCCCTTGCAACAGTCTCGCTGGGTATTTCGGGGTGAAACTGCACAAGATCTTCAACTCATCGAACGGACATCTAGCATTGAACGCCGATTACCAACTCAAGTTCGGAATGAAGTTAAACGCATCGCTGGCAACCACTTTCAGCTTTCCCCTGCGGTTGTTCTAGTAACCAATATTGAACTCCAAACTTTCGCAGATAGTTGTCTGGGGATAGACGACCTAGCAAAAACTTGCGCTCGTCAAGTCCTCAAAGGCTATCGTGTGGAAGTTGCTGGAAAGGCAAATCATAGGCAAATTTACCGCATTAGCAATGACACAAAAACTGCTAGAACTGAAGCGATTGCAGGTCTACCCGTTCGTACTGATGAACTACCTACTGCGATCGCGCTGAAAGTTTTCAGAATGGCTCAAACTGACCTCAAACGCCCGATCGCAAATCTCAAAATCGTGCGAGCTGAACCGACCTATAACTGCTTTCGAAATCCAACTGATCCGCCGAATAAAGCTTGTTTTCCAACTCAGAAGATCAATGGCTGGAAAGTTCTCGTGACTAACCATCAGCAATTGATCACCTATACCCTTGATCTCAATGGCAAGCTTTTGAACAAGAAGCCATCCTAAAAAGATTTGTAGTCCTTTTCTCTTAGACGTAATATGATGTTTTCTCGATCAATTTCGCTTCTCATTGTTGCCCAATTATTCTACTCGGTTCCCGTCCTATCAGCCCCACCCGCTTTATCTAAAGCCTGTCGCGCCGAACTGATTAGCGAAGTTTATCACAGGTGGAATGATATCAACGGAATCTTGCTCAACGACACTTTACCTAGAGTTGCAAGAGAACTCGAAAATGCTCGACGCAGAGGAGATACCGAAATCACACTCAACACGCTAGATTTCGCAGCAACTTACATAGCAGGTCAACCCAACTCTCTTTCTCGTCAAGATTATCCAAAACTGTCCGCTATCCTCGATCAGATGGTTCAACTGGCGCGATCTCTCCCAAGTCGCTATAGCTTAGTCAAAACCGGTGTACTAACAAAAACGGGTCAAGCCTATCAGCAAATTGGGCAGCCTGAAAAAGCAAAACCAACCTTGCAACTTGCAGCACAAGCCTCCTCTGGAATTCAAGGCAATCAAATCATTGCCAAGGCTCAAGTTCAACTAGCAGAAGCTTGGATTACAGTAAAACAATTCCCAGAGGCAACAACCGCCTTAGATCGTGCCGTTGAACAGACTGTGAAAGCAAAGCAAGATGCCTACTTTCATCGTGAGACGCTTTCCAAGATCGCGACGCTATACGTACAAGCAGAACAACCCGCTCGTGCTTTAACAACGCTTAAACTTTTATCGCCCCGCGACTATGATCCTGTGGTTATCCTCCCTGCAATCGCCACTGCCTACATCAAAACCAAAGATCCGGCTACTGCAAAACAGATCCTTGATTCGATCCTAAAGCAAGTTTTAGCAATCAAAGATGTGGAGCAGCGTGAATCTCACTTGATGTTGATCGTTGTTCACTACGCACCCGGTGGAGATTTAGTAAAATTGCAGCAAATCGCCGCCGAACTGAAGCGCCCAAACCGCTATCGAGCAGTAGCTTGGCTCGCGATCGCGGGGGAAGCCCGCAACTTTAACCAACCTAAACTGCGGACTCAAGCACTCTCACAGTTGATTGCAGATATCAAAGCTGCAAACATGGTTGATCAATTCGGTGGACGCTTTGATAACGAGTGGTATGGTGAGCTAAACAATCTTGCTAATCTGCGAAATTATCAGCCTGAACTAAAAACAATCATTACTGAGCTTCGTCCAATCAATCTACTCGGTATGGTTTTACAAGATTTAATGAATCAAAAACAATTTGAAACGGCTCGGCTCATAGTTCCGAAACCCATGCCCGTTCAAATTGATGCAGCCGTGATTGATGAAAGTGAGCTTTGGTTAGATCGAATCGCGATCGCACAATTACAAGCGGGACAATCCAAACCTGCAGAAACTAGAATCACCTCTGAAAATCAGGATGTCCGCCGACTGATCCGATTTGCTCAAGCATTTCACCAAGCTGGAAATCGCCCAGTTGCAACTCAAAGCTTTAATCGTGCTACAGCAATCGCGACATCCATGTTAGAGCAGGCTGCGATCGCGAATGCGCTGAGTCAAATCGGATACTCTACTGATCCAGTCCTCAATGCGTTAGCCGCCTCACTCCAAAAGGAATCCGTGATTTCAAAACGAGCAGAATTACTGCTATCCTTAAGTCTAGAGTTTTCAAATGCTCGAAGTGATTACTTTGCTTTAGCAGAACGCGCAGGACTCGCCAATCAAGTCGAATTTATTACCCTAGCCAGAAGGAACGCACTCTCAGAACGTCGAGCAGAAGACGCTTATCGGTTCATTTCATCCCCAAAGCAGACTCCTTCAGAAAATTTTGACTTCATTTTGCAACTGATTGAATTGCACCTGAGCCAAGGCGATTTCAACCGCGCCCGCTCACTGCTCGATCTGCCAGTTCAAACCTTACTCAATGCGCCTGAGTCATCTAAACCTCCTAAGGTAGAGCGATCTAGCATCTTTCACAGAACTGCTCTGAATTTAGCTCGTGCAGGTGATCTAGAAACTGCGATCTCACTTGCACAGTACATTACTCCTGCTAAAGAGCGCGAACAATTACAACAACGTCTGCGCTGTTTAAAATCGCTCTAAACATGATCAAACAATCTCTTATCCTTAACCTATGGAACGTATTGCTATGACCACTGATGAAGAAAAAGGATCTCTTATGACCTCTGACAATACTGATTCTAACCAGCGCTCATGGATTACAGTAGTCCATCGCTTTCTGGGTGGTGCTGTACTTGCCATCCTTGTACTGCTTATCCCCATTACATATGGGGAATTTAAGAACGTTGGACGAGTTCAGGTAGATGTTGCATTTGCGTTAATGATATCTTGTGGGTTGCTGTCAATTCTTCTTGGGGAAAAGTTTATTGATACGGTAATGCGAGTGCTGAATAGCACTGGTCTATAAGGATAGTGTAGAAACTCTGCATCCCCTGACTCAACAGTCTTTGTCGCTGTTATTGCCTTACAGATCAGCGCCATACCATTAAAAAGACTCCAACTGCAATCATGACGTTACCTGCAATAATTTTGATGCGCTGACTCACGCGCGATCACAGCAAAAATCTAGCTTGATCCGCCATCAGTGCATATCCCAATTTGACTCCACCGACAGCAACTATTGTGATTGCGATCATGATTCCGATATCGATCATAGAGAGCTTGGAGACATCTACAAAAGCTGGGAAGAAACCTAAATAAAACAACGTCGCTTTCTGATCCGCTCAAGTAATGAGCAATCCGGTGAGAAAACTCGACAGAAGTGAGGATTGAGCAACGATTTCGTATTCGAGATTTCTAGGTTTTGAGCAATACAACCGAATCCCAAGAAAATTAGGTAAACACCACCCAAGTACTTGATCAGGACAAACAGATTGCCCATGAGTCTAGCCAGCAGCGATAGCCCGCCGATCGCAACCATGATAAAGATGATGTCCCCTGCTACGATGCCAAGACTTGTAAGAACCCCATGAACAAATCCAAATGTCGCAGAGCGTATAATCACTGCTAAGACGCTCACACTTGGAATCCCAGCCAAAATAACCATTGCACTAAATAATACAACAGCACTACTTCGCATGATGCTACTTTGCATCTAACCTGCTCCAGCAATTCAAGACCGATCAAAGCACTAACTGCTCGCAAAGGCTTCTGTTGATAAACCCTCTAAGGTTATCAGAAACTTGATTAGGTCTTGAATGAGGGGATGTTGTCGGAGCATTGCAATCGCCTCACCGTTCAGATGCGCGATCGCGGTCTCAACAAACCTTTGATACCCTCCCTGAACCGTATTCAGCAGTTGCCTGGGTTGCTGACTTGCCAATTGCCATTCTAAATCGGTGAACGTTCTTCCCAACAGTTGCTCCAGAAAGCCACGATCCTGAAAAAACAGAACCTCGATCGCGGGAACTGCCATCAGGATTTGGGTAGTGCCTTTTAGGAAATGCTGTAGAAAATAGGCTGATTTCATGCAAACATGTATCGGCATTGCTCATTGTAGTAGTGGATGAAGTTCCAGATGGCAGCAATATGATTGTTGACATCCTTCGAGAACGATAAAGTTTTCCGCACTAACCGAGACACTCGTTGTCTTAAAGTGTTGTTGAAG